>JASHVN010000315.1 GCA_030044555.1 Xanthobacteraceae bacterium
CGCGACGACATCGGCATGCTGGCGCCCGGGATGAGCGCCGATTTCATCGCGGTCAGGCTGAACCAGCTCGGTCTGTCGGGCACGCAACGTGATCCGCTCGCGGCGTTGATCATGTGCGGGCCTTTCAAAGTCGACTACTCGTTTATCAATGGCCGCGAAATCATGGGCCGGGGTAGCTTTATCGACTTCGACGTGGAGAACGCGCTGGCAAGCCATGCCGCCATCATGGATCGCATTTATCAGCATTGATGGCGCGCCGATCAGGATCTCAATCAATGACATCAACCGCGGGGATAGAGAAAGCATCTCTCGATCAGTGGTATGTCATTGACGCGGCTTGCGATGTGACCAGTGTGCCCAAGGCCAACCGGCTGCTCAGTTGTGACCTTGAAGAGAAACGTGACAATGACGGAACGATCGTTGTGACGCATAAGGGGGATCGCACTGCGCTGCCAAGCCGCGAACTTTATGGTTATGTTTGGACGACGCTCGGCGCGCCCACCGGCGAGCCGGTCGACATTCCGGAGGTTGCCGAGTCGGACCGTCAATATGTGCCATGCGGCCCGATCATCGTACGCGCCTCCGGCCTGCGCGTGGTCGAGAACTTTCTCGACATGGCACATTTTCCTTTCGTCCATACCGACATTCTCGGCGCCGAGCCGCGCACCGAAGTGAAGCCCTACAAAGCCGAGATCCGCAGGGAGACCGATGAGGTATGGGCTACTCAATGTGAGTTCTACCAGCCGCAGGCCGCGATGACAGCGACGCAGGGAATCGCGACGCAATATATGTACCGCGTGACATCGCCCTTCGTGACACTCCTCTATAAGACGTGTCCGATCGCGGTTAACCGCTGGGATGTCATCTGCCTGTTCGTACAGCCGGTCGAGCCCACAGAGTCGCGGGTGCATCCGGTGATGTTCCTCATCGATCAGACAACGTCTCGTGCCGACCTTGTGCGTTTCCAACAGCTTATTTTCCTGCAGGACCGCATCATCCTCGAGAACCAGCGGCCAACGCTGCTACCGCTGGATCCGCGTCAGGAAATCCCTACTCGCGCGGATATCATGTCGGTCACTTATCGGCGCTGGCTCAAGGAGAAGGGCATCAGTTACGGCACTGTCGAACCGGCCTAAAGCGACGGCAGCTCGCGATCGAAGCACCCGATCCGGTCGGACCGACTTATCATGGCCACGTGCCTGCCGGCGCGGATTAAAAGGAGCGGCGTGGCCGTATTGGAAAGGGAGATCGGAGATGGCAATTGCACGTGCTCTGGCGCCGTCCAGTGTTCTTGCGGAACCCATATTTCAGCCATCACGCAATGATGGTTTGTTTTTCATATTGGGACGAATGGAGAGAACTGCATTCTCCTGCTGTCGTCCTGTGCTTGGTTTAAGACTCTCTCTGTCGCCAGTAGTCCATGCCCGGGAAATGAGCAGTCGCCAGCGGAGCTTTTTCTCACTGAATTTGTCACAATGCATCGGCAAAGGATTGCGCTAGCTAGACTAGGCCCTATATCGTGCTTGAGGAGCGGCACCGGGAATATGCCGGGCATCACGATAAAGCCGGGTAACCGTCTCATACGGTCAACCCAACGCCAGATCGCCGGAAAATTTTCAAGACTTAGCCCCGCCTCTTCGGCCAAAGCCGTCGGTGCAAAAATGGCGACATCCGCTATTGTCGGATGATCCGCGGCAACCCACTCGTCACCGAGAAGCTCACGCTCGCAGAGATGATCTTCGAGAATCTCAAGGGCGGACCGGCCCTGCGCGCGATCGGGGTCCTCCTGTAACATTTGTCCGGTAAGGTCGCGCATTCGAGCCCGGCTCAACGGGGCAAGATCGCCCGACGCAAATTGCAACCACTGCATCACCGTAGCCATGGACGTTGGCGTCATCGGCAGCCACGTGCGCTTTTCGTCGTAACGGGTAGCCAGATAGACCAGTATCGCTTCCGCGCTCCCGACAATGAAGCCGTCGTCGTCGAGTAGCGGAATTTCTCCGCGGGGATTGAGGGCGCGGAACCAAGGCGCGTGATGATCGCGGCCGGGATGAACATTCAGCTTGACCGGTTGCCAGGGGACCCGCAGGAAGGCGAGCAAAAGCCGTACTTTGTAGCAATCGGCATCCAAGATATAGTCGTACAGCTTCATCGGCTCATACTTTACGGGAGAGAACGATCCAGCCCGAATTCCAGTCCCGATTTGTCGAGCCATCGGCGATACGCGATCGAGGTTGCGTCCGAAATCGTCGGAATGTCCCGGCGCGGCTTGACCGGGAGCTTCTTCGGCAATTGCTGGATCAGAACCGAACGATCTTGCGCGAAAATCTCGTGGTAAAAATGAAGAATGTGATTGTCGCTGTTGGTTTCGTCGTGCACCAGCGCGCAGGAATGCACGACTGAAACCGTTTCCTCGAGCGGCTGCACGAACAGGCAGATCAGGTCCTTTTTACCGCGGCAAACCAGACTGTCCTTGTATATGACCGAGATATAAGGCGACCAGATCCTGTAGTCATAAAGGACGTCTTCCGCCGCTCCCGCCGCCGCCGAAGCCTTCGGCTGCATGAAGCGGCACTCGGTCGCCCAAAGTTCGGTAGCATCCTCGCGGAACTCGACGCGATATTCGGGAACTTCGGCATTGTCGTAACCACCAAGCGTGCCGGTATGGACAAAGGAAAAATGCGAGAGATCGACGAAATTCTCGATCACGCGTTGCCCCGATGTCGCAACGCCGATACGGCCGCGCCGGATCACGCGACGCTGGCTTTCATCGAATTCAGGAATCGCAATGATTTCACGCCGCGGGGTGCCCAGGCAAAGCCAGATCAAGCCGTAACGTTCCACGATCGACGTCATGGGTCGTTCAGCACCGTCGCCGGCGAGCAAGGACGCCCCGCAGACTCCCTCCGTGTTGCGGCGCAAGACGACATCGAGCCCAAGCAGACGCGTCTGCTCGCTCCTGCCCGGCTCGATTTCAGAGGCGGTGGCAACAACATACCAGTCGCTCAGGGCCACGGGATCCAGTACTTTGTCCGTCATGTCAGACCTCCGCATGAGATTCGATAGCATCCGCTGCGCGTTTCTCGGCGACGAGCGCTTGCAGCCACGCAAGCAGGCCGGTGGAGGCGAGCGCCGAAGCCTCGCGCCTCATCTGCACGCAGGCCTGATTGAGCGCGAGTTTCCGCTGTGCCGTGTCCTGCGCCGCAACAGCGAGATGGATGGCGGCGCTCGCGGTGCCGGTGGGCTGCATCAAAAACGCATACTCGGTGCTTTGAGCTCCATCGATCAGCGTGCAATTGACTGTGCCCGGCAACCAGGCCGTCGCGGTGAATTTCTGACTGGCCGCTTTCCAGTGCAACGTCACCGCATTGTCGTTCATCTCAAGCTCCGCCGACTGCTGCCAACCGGCCGGTAACGGATCGGCGGGCGTCCACCACGCGAGCGGGCGCGCCATAGCAAGCGCCAGCGCCGCCTCCGGTTTAACCGGCACATGCAGCGTCCGCACCGCAGCCACCCGCCTTCCATCGCGCAAGGGCGGCGCCGGCTCCGCGCCCGCGGGCTCACCAACGCTGGCCCAGACATATCCGTGAATCTCTTTCACAGGATAGACTCGCGCCCGCGCCGCCGCCGACGGTTTGAGCTGTGGATGTGCCGGAATATGACTGCAAAAACCGTCGTTTTCGAACACCCAGCCATGATAGGCGCAAGTCAGGGTGTTGTCGGCGACCGCGCCAAAGGCGAGCCGCATGCCGCGATGCGGGCACCGATTGTTCCAGACAGCTGCCACGCCGTCGCGCGAGCGCCAAACCACAAGTTCCTCGCCGTTCAACGAAACCGGCAGAGCCTTGCCGGCCCCGAGGACGCCGCTCGCGATCACGGGATACCAGGACCACGGATTGACGCTATCGATCCGCATCATAGGCCTCTCCCCTTCAGTAATGGCCGATCCGCGAACATCAGTTATGGCCATGCTTCGGCAAGCTCCATGGAAACAACCGCCGTTCAATCTGAACCACGATCTGAAAGAGCAGAAGGCTCATTGCGATCAGGACCACGAGCACGGCAAAGGCTTGCGAGACCTTAAACAGCGAGGTCGCGTAAAGGATGGTGTAACCGAGGCCTTGCTCGGCGGCGACAAACTCGCCAACCACTGCACCAATCACCGACAGCGTGACGCAGACGCGAAGGCCGGCGAATATATACGGCACGGCGTAGGGCAAACGGATATCGACAAACTCGCGCCACGTCGTGGCGCGCAGCGAATAGGACAAATCGATGAGTTCGCTCGGCGTCGCGCGCAAGCCCGTCGTGGTTGCAATCACCAGCGGGAAAAAGGTAATCAGGCAGGTAATGGCGAGCCGCGGTAATGCACCCGCGCCAAGCACAACGATCAGAATCGGCGCAATCGCCACGATAGGCGTCGATTGAACGACCACGAGCACGGGCATCACTATGCGTGACAGCCGTGCCGATCGTACGATGGCAACCGCCAGCGGAATGGTGATAACGATCGAGATGGCGAAGCCGGCGAGTACAACTTCCAGCGTCGCCAGAATATTTTCACCCCAGGCATCGAGACCGAAATCGTAGGCCGCCGCGATAATGCGGGATGGCGCGGGCAGAATGAAATTTGGCACCTGTCCGAGCCGGCAACCGGCTTCCCAGGCGGC
>JASHVN010000316.1 GCA_030044555.1 Xanthobacteraceae bacterium
ACCGGAAATTATCTGCTCATCTGCAGGGACAGGCCCAGTCGACTGCCGCTATTTGCCAGGGCCGTGAAGGGTGGTGAGTGCAGCGGCTGCGGGGAGCAGGGCCCGCAACGGCGGCAAGAAGTGCTCCTTCAGCGCTTCGACCGCGGCGCCGCGTATCTGCTGTGCGATGTCGAAGCGCTCGTTTTTCAACGAGACGACGTTGATCGTGCGGTGAAACGGCTTACCTGGAAAGGGCAAGGCGCGAATGGCGTCGCCACGCATCAATGCCTTGATGACGGCAAGCGGCGGCAGGATGGTCCAGCCCGATCCGACCGCGATCATTGCCAGCACGCCCTCGGTCGTGTCGAGGTGAAAGCGATGCTGTGCGGCCACTCCATGTCTTTCCAGCGCATGGTCCAAACGCGAATGCAACATCGCGTCGCGCCCGAAGCGGATGAGATCCAGATCTTTTGCCAGCTTCGGCAGCGAGAAATTGCCGGTCCGGTAGGCCGCCGGAGCGATTACGAGGAACGGTTCGCTGAGAATAGGGGAGACTTTAAGCTCGTCGGGGACCGCCGATTCATCGGCGGTAATCGCGAAATCGAAGTCCCGATCGAGCACGGTGCGAAATCGCGTTGCATGAAACCCGGAATCGATCGACCATTCCGCGGCGATGTTGCGGAGCCGGTTGAACACATGGGGTCCCATCGTCGTGGCAAAGCTGTTGAGAATGCCGATGCGCAAAAGCGGCAACGGGGCGGCGCTGCCGAGCCGGGCCGCGCTCTGGAATTGACGGACCGAGTCGACGATCGCGGCGGCGTGCTTGAGCAGCGCAGTTCCCTGTAAGGTCAAAACCGGCGGCCGCACCGAACGATCCAAGAGCCGGCGACCGAGCCATTGCTCCAGACCCGCAATCATTTGCGACACTGCCGGCTGGCTGAGCTTGAGCTCCTCGGCCGCCGCCACCATGGTGCCCGCTTTGGCAAGCACGACGAAAACTTCGATGGCGCGGATACTCAGCCCTGCGCTCGATGACGCCCTGGCAAGGCGATCGGGGGTAGCCGATTTTGTCTTGGTACGAGGCTTCGCGGGCTTGGCCATGGTAGCGGCTGTTTCGGCCTGAACTGGCTTCCCTGATAGCGGATATGTGCGCATCTCGAAACTGAACCGCGCGCGAGACGGGAAATGGTCCGGTTCGAGCTACCTTGCGTGGCTCGGTCATGGGGTTATACTAACTATAAGTAACAGGCTGAAGCCTCCGTTTCGGGCGCAAGCCGGACGGACAGACCGGGGAGGACGCAATGGGCAGATGGAGAACTGCCGGGCTTGCGGGGGCGGTCATCGCGGCGCTGCTGATCCGTGGACTTGGCGAACCTGCACGGGCCGGCGATCAGCAATCGGCCGGAGGCTGGCAGCCGCGGGGCAATGTCGAATTCGTGGTCGGGGCGGGCGCCGGCGGCGAGAACGATCGCGTAGCGCGCTCCATTCAGCAGGTCCTCACCAAGGAGCACATGGTCGACTCGATGACTGTGCTCAATAGGCCTGGCGCCGGGCAGATCATCGCTATGAACTATCTTGCCGACAAGCGCGGCGATGGCAACGAGATCGGGCTTGTCTCCGGGAGCTTCATCAATGCGGTCGCACGCAAGGGCTCGACCCTGACCAAGCAGCTGACGCCGCTGCTCAAGTTGTTCGATGCCTATCAGTGCTATTTCACCAATGTCGATTCTCGTTTCAAGACGATGAAGGATGTGAGCGATAGCCTGAAAGCCGATCCCAGCTCGGTGACGTTTGCGTTCCCGGTCGGTCTCGGCAGTCCGCTGCACATTTCCGTTGTCAATGTCGGCAAGACGGTCGGCGCGCCTGCGAAAAAGCTTGTCACCGTTGTGTTCGATTCGGGGGCCGATGTCGCGGCGCAGGCGGCCGGCAATCATATCGACGTCGGCGTGACCAGCCTCGGCAGCGCCATGCCGCTCATTCTCGCCGGTAAGCTGCGCATGCTCGGCATCGCTGCGCCCGAGAGGCAGGCCGGCGAGTTGGCCAAATATCCGACGCTGCGCGAGCAGGGGCTCAACGTGATCACGGCCAATCCGTACACGGTCGTCGTGCCGAACGGGCTCACCGCCGAGCAGATTGCATTCTGGCAGCACGCGCTCGACAAGGTGCTGACCGACTCCGATTTCAAGCGCGATCTCGTCCAGAATTTCTGGACGCTGCAACCCCTGCGCTATCCGGCGACCATCAAATGGATGCAGGATGACTACGACGAGAACCGCGCCATCCTGGCCCAGCTCGGATTGCTGCAATGAGCGCTCCGCGCACCCTGTTCGAAAAGATCTGGGACGAGCATGTGATCGTCGTCTCGCCGCAGGGCGAGGCGCTCCTCTATGTGGATTTCAATCTGATCAACGAGGGCCAGTCGTTTCTCGCCTTCGATCAATTGCGCATGGAAGGCCGCCGCGCGCGCCGGCCCGAGCAGCATTTGGCGGTCACCGATCATTATTTGCCGACCATCAATCGCGCGCTCGGCACGGCCGGTATGCCCAATCCCGAAATTCGCCGCGTGGTCGAAATGCTCGACGAGAATGCCGCCGAATTCAGGCTGCCCCATGTCGGCTGGTTTCATCCCGATCAGGGCATTGCGCACGTCATCGCACCGGAGCTCGGCATTGCGCAGCCGGGCATGCTGATCACCTGCAACGATTCGCACACTGCGACCAACGGCGCCTGCGGCGCGCTGGCCGTTCCGATCGGCGGCGGTAACCAGCTTCGTCATGTCGTTGCGACGCAGACCGTCTGGCTCAAGCAGCCGAAGACCATGCGCATATCGATCGACGGCCGGTTGCCGAACGCCGTGACGGCGAAGGACGTGGTCCTCTCAGTCATCCGCGAGATCGGCGTGGGCGGCGCGACCGGCTATGCGGTCGAATATGCAGGCCCTGCTATCACCGCCATGTCGATGGAGGGCCGGCTGACCGTCTGCAATATGTCGATCGAAGCTGGTGCCCGCATCGGCATGATCGCACCGGACGAGACCACGTATCAGTTTCTTGCCGGGAGCAAAAATGCGCCGCAGGACGGCGATTGGGATGCAGCTCTGGCCTATTGGCAGACGCTGCCGACTGATGCCGATGCGGTATTCGACCGCGAGCTCGCCTTCGATGCCGCGCGGTTTGCGCCGATGGTGAGCTGGGGTACCAGCCCTGACGATTGTTCGCCGGTGGACGGTGTCGTTCCAGATCCGGCGCAGATCGCCGACGCCGAGCGGCGGCGCCATGTCGAACGTGCCCTGGACTATATGCGGCTTACGCCGACAACGCCGCTCGAACGCATTGCCATCGACCGTGTCTTCATCGGCTCCTGCACCAACAGCCGCATCGAGGATCTGCGCGCTGCGGCGCAGGTGCTTAAAGGACGGCGCGCCGTCGTGCCCGGCATGGTCTCACCGGGCTCGAGCGCCGTGAAGCGGCAGGCGGAGTCGGAGGGATTGGATCGCATCTTCATTGCGGCCGGGCTCGAATGGCGGGATTCCGGCTGTTCCATGTGCAATGGATCGAACGGCGAATTGGTTGCGCCAGGCGAGCGCTGCGCCTCAACGACGAACCGCAATTTCGAAGGCCGCCAGGGCCGTGGCGCGCTCACTCACATCATGAGTCCGGCCATGGTCGCGGCGGCGGCACTGAGCGGCCGCCTCGCCGATGTGCGACGCTTCGATTGAGACTTGCCATGCTTGCTTTCACCGTTCTGACCGCAATCGCTGCTCCGCTCGACATCGCGAAAATCGACACCGGCATGATTCTGCCCGGGCGCTATATGCGCCGTCATCGGCGGCCTGGTCACGATTACGGCGAAGCGTTTCTCTACGACCTGCGCTTTGACGAGACGGGCCGGCCGCGCCGGGATTTCGTCTTGAATGATCCCGCCTATCACGAGGCCAAGATCCTCGTTGCCGGCGGCGATTTCGGCTGTGGCTCGTCGCGCGAGGGCGCCGCTTTTGCGGTCATGGATTATGGGCTGCGTGCGCTTCTGGCGCCGAGCTTCGGCGAGATATTTCAGGTCAATTGCATTCAGAATGGGATCCTCGCTGTTACCCTTGCGGAACCGGTTATTCACGACCTGTGGCGGCAATTGCGAGCACGGCCTGGATCCGCGCTGACGATCGATCTGCCGAACCAAAGGCTGATCGCCCCCGACGGCATGCGGCACGAATTCGATATCGGCCCGCTTCGCAAGGATCGACTGATCCGCGGCATTGATGACATTGACGTCACGCTCGAACATCTTGACGGGATCGAAGCATTTGAAGCGAAGCGTCGCGCCAGGCTGCCTTGGCTGCCGGCGGCCAAGCGCGATGCACGCGCGTAGCGCAGACTGGAATTCGCGGAGCAGGCGCCGGCGTCGTTCCTTAGAATTAAAGAAATAGCATACGTCCGGTGCAGTTCGCGGTCTCGCGTTAGGACCGCGCTTTTCGTGCCCGCGGCACGAAATCGGTGCGGCCGGGGCCGAGACCGGCAAACGGCTCGGCGATGTCGAGCACGAACACGTCGCCGCGATAAAGATAAGTCCCCGCGGTCACGATGCGGCCTTGGCCGTCGGTGCGCCAGCGGCGCATGCAGACCAGCGAGCCCGTCATGGAATAATCCAGAAGGCGAGCCGTGTCGTGGTCGGCCGGCCGGGTTGTGATTTCCAAGCGCGAATCCGCGATCCGTATGCGGTGGTCGCGCAGGAGCCTCGCGATCTTGATTGAATTGTCCCGGCCTTTCGGAAACCGCTCATAGACCGACGAGGCGATGTAAATGTCCATCAGGGCGAAAGGCTGATCGCGAAAGCGATGGATCTTCCGCACCTGCGTATAGTCTTTGTAAACCGGCAATCCACGGCGCAACTCATCCGGCACCGACACTTTCGTGAGCCGTTTGAGGACATGGATGCTTTGATCCGGTCCCAGATGAAGCGGATCGCTGATCGCGTTCTTGAGATCGTTGTCGATCATGGGTGCGGATGCGCCCTTGAGGACGAACGTGCCGAGCCCGCGCCCGCCGCCGATCACCCCGTCCGATTTGAGCAATTCGAGCGCCTGGCGCACCGTGTTGCGCGCCACGTCGTACTCCTGGCAGAGCGCCTCGATGCTGGGAATGCGGTCCCCGGCCTTCCATTCGCCGCTGGCGATCCGGCTGCGGAGAATGCTGGTGAGCCGGACGTAAAGCGCAATGCGGTCAGTCTCCGGATTGAGCCGGTGATGCATCTGCGGCAAGGCGTCGATCGTTTTCACAAGCTGATCCGTCAAAAATCCGCCAAGTCAAAGATATCACCAGGGGCATCATCGCTCATCAGCCGTTTGCCGATGAGATCGCGGAGCGTTTCCGAGGTGCCGCCGCCCAGGCTGCCGTAACGTGCGGCGCGATACATCCGCGACACCGGATATTCGTCGGTGAATCCATAACCGCCGAACACCTGGATGGCTTCGCTGGTGACCCGCACCGACATCTCGTTGCAATGAATCTTTGCGGTTGCGGCAAGCAGCGGGTCGGGGAAAGGGGCGGCGCTGGCGCAGGCGCGATAGAGCAGGCCGCGCGCGGCCTCGATCTCGCGCCACATATCGGCGAGCTTCCAGCGCATGCCTTGAAACTGTCCGATGCTGCGGCCGAACGCCGTCCGCGTGCGTGCGTAGGAGAGCGCTTCGGCAAAAGCTCCTTCCGCAAGCCCGAGCGAGATCGCCGGGTTAAGACAGCGCTGCGTGTTGAAGGCAGACAGCAGCTTTTTCAGGCTGCCGGAGCCAAGGAGGAGGTTCTCTTGCGGCAATTCGCAATTTTGAAAGCGTAGCGTGTGCAGATATTCGCCGCCCATGCTATGGACCCGGCTCGCGTGGATGAGCCCAGGCGTCGTCCGTTCGACCAGCACGCAGCCAATGCCGTCGCGGCCCTCCTGATCGTCGATTCGGGCGAACACGACGAAAGCGCTTGCTTCCTCGGCGCGGCTCACCAAGGATTTTTCACCATTGAGAACGAGCTTGCCGCCGTGCCGCACGACATTAGTCTTATAGGCAGCGACATCGGTGCCGGCGCGCGGTTCGGTCATGCAAATCGATAAAAGATGCTCGCCGCGCGCGACACCCGGCAGCAAGCGCTCTTTCAAAGAATCGGAGCCATACGTCGCGATGATGCGCGTCTGTGAGCCGACCTCGCCGAGCACCGCCATGGCCGTGACGTAACAGCCCTTGGCGATCTCCTCTAGCACCAGTGCTGTATCGAAGACCGACAGCTCGCGGCCGCCATAGGTCTTGGGAACGGCCATGCCCAAAATGCCGATTTCGGCCAGACGGCGGATATTCGGCCATGGAAATTCGCCGTTCATGAAGCTCAAGCTGTGCGGCTTGAACTCGTTCTGCACGACGTCGCGAATTTGCGCGACCAGCCGACGCTGCGCCTCGCTCAATTTGAACTGGAAATCCACCACACCTTCGGTTCCCGCGACGTCTTCATCCATGATTTGGCATCCATGACTCTGGCATCCATGATTCCGGCATCGATGACTTTGGCCTCTGACAGGCGCCGTCGCCGCTCGCTTTTGTCGCCGCCGGTGCTCGCGTCGCCAAGCGGCGCATGTCAACGGCGAATGGCAGCCAACCGGCCCGTACCGGATTTCGCGCTTGTAAGTACCAAAGATGGTACTATGGTTACAAGCATCCGTTGGGAGGGCCGCGCGTGAGTGAGAGTGGGATGCTCGATCGCATCCGTGTCGTCGAAATTGGTCAGGTGCTGGCCGGTCCCTATGCGTCGACGATCCTCGCCGATCTCGGTGCCGATGTCGTCAAGGTGGAGAAGCCGGAACACGGCGATGACGCCCGCCACATGGGCGCGGCGTTTCGGCAGGGCGACTCGCTGCACTTCCTCGACATCAATCGCAACAAGGCTTCTGTCACGCTTGATCTCAAGAGCGCCGATGGCGTGGCACAGCTCCATGGATTGCTCGAAACGGCGGATATCCTCATTCACAATATGCGGCCGGGGGTGGTGGATACGCTCGGCATCGACGGGGCGAGCGTTTGCGCGCGCCACCCGCGGCTGATCTATTGCGAAATCTCCGGCTTCGGCCATCGCGGCCCGATGCATGCTTTGCCGGCGTTCGAACCGGTGGCGCAAGCGTTCAGCGGTATTCTCAGCATCAACGGCAATCCGGACGCGCCGCCGGCGCGTGTCGGCGTTTCGATCGTCGATGTCGGAACGGCGATGTGGACCGTGATCGGGGCGCTCGCCGCGCTGCAGCGTCGCAACCTCACAGGCAAAGGCGGTATTGTGAACACTTCCCTTCTGGAAACGGCTTTGGCCTGGGCCGGTCCGCATATCGCCGCCTTCCTCAATGAAGGCCGCGTGCCGCAGCGTCTTGGCACGGCCCATCCGCATCTGGTGCCGTACCAGACCTTTGATGCGAGCGACGGCGCGCTCCTGATCGCCGCCGGCAACGACCGGCTGTTCGCGCGGCTGTGCGGCATATTGGGCACGCCGGACTGGGCGACCGATCCGCGTTTTTCCGGCAATCGCGCACGCATCGAGCACCGCGCCGAGCTGATCAGGCTCATCGGCGAAAAAATCCGGCGCGAGCCGCGGCAGTACTGGATTGCAAAGCTCACCGAAGCCGCCGTGCCTTGCGCGCCCGTCAACACCATCCCCGAAGTATTGCAGGATGCGCAGGTCGCCGCGCTGGAGATGCTGCAGGAAGTCCCCGGCACCGGCGTAACGCTCGCGGGGCTGCCGATCAGTTTTGATGGCGTCCGCCCCAAGATCTGCACGCTCGGTCCCCGTCTGGGCCAGGACAACGACCGGCGGCTGGGCCAGCCAGAATCGCGCCATCCGCGAGCATTGGCGTGACCACGATCGACATCATTGCGAAAATGCGGCGAAGGGGAGGATGACATGCTGACGCGACGATCGCTGCTTGCAGCATCGATGCTCGCCGCCGCGCTGACGCCCGTTGGCTCGGCGGTGCGCGCGGAGGATTATCCTTCGGGTCCGGTGAAATTTATTGTCTCGTTTCCGCCGGGCGGCAGCATCGATGTGATCGTGCGTGCCATCGCGGCCAAGATGCAGCCGCGGCTCGGCAAGCCGGTCGTGGTCGAGAATAGGGTCGGCGCGAGCGGGCTCTTGGCTGCGGGCGATGTCGCCAAGGCTGATCCGGACGGGCTCACGCTTCTCGCGGCTGCAAGCTCGCTCGCCTCCAATCCGACGCTGTTCAAGTCGATGCCCTTCGACACGCTCAAGGATTTGCAGCCGGTGTCGCTCCTCTTCCGCACGCCGCTGGTGCTGGTGGTCAATCGGGATCTGCCGGTGAAATCGGTCGGCGACCTCATCGCGCTCCTGAAGCAGAAACCGGGGCAGCTCAATTTCGCCCATGGCGGCCCGGGCTCCGCGATTCATCTGGCGGCCGAGCTGTTTCAGACCATGACGGGTACGAAAATGAACGGAGTGCCCTATCGCGGAACGCCGCTCGGCCTCAATGACCTGATCGGCGGCCACGTACAATTGATGTTCGCCGATGTCGGCGGCGCCATGGGACAAATCAGTGCCGGGCAGGTCCGCGCGCTGGCCGTCACCTCAACCGAGCGCGTTCCAGTGCTGCCCAATGTGCCGACCATCGCCGAGGCAGGCGTGCCTGGTTTCGATGCCGACGGCTGGACGCTTGTCTGCGCGCCGGCCCGCACGCCGCAGCCGATCATCGACAAGCTCAGCGCCGAGATCGGTATGGCCGCGCAAACGCCGGAGGTCCGTGCGCTGATCATCAAGCTCGGCACATTGCCGGTTAAGAGCCCGCAGCCTCCAGAGCTGAAAGTTTTCCTCGCCGCCGAGATCGACCGCTGGGGTAAGCTGATCGAACGCTCTGGCGCCGCCAAATCGCTTTAACTCCAACACAGCCACCGCCAACAGAGTCACCCGCCATGAGCCTCGAAGATGACCTGCGCGCCAAAACGGCGACGCTGACGCGAATGCTGAACCTACAAGGCGTGATCGGGATGTTCGGCCACGTCTCGATTCGCGTCCCAGGCACCGACAAATGCTTCATCAGTCCGGGTGCCAGCACCGAAAAGAGTACAGTGCACCCGGAGCAGATTTTCACTTACAACATCGACGGCACGATCATCGAGCACCCCGGTGGGCTCATTCCGCTGGAATGGCGCATTCACACGCAGATCCACCGCGACCGGCCGGATGCCATGTGCGTATGCCACTTGCATGCACCGCATGCGCGGGCGCTCGGGATAGCAGGCAAGCCGCTCGTGCCGGTATTCCTGCACGGCTCATTTCTGTGCACCGGCGTGCCGACATGGAATAATCCGCGCCTGGTCGTAAACGACGATCAGGCTGGCGACCTTTCGCGCGCGCTCGGTCCTAATCGCGCCGCGCAGATGCGCGGTCACGGGAGCGTGGTGGTCGGCGCCACGGCCGAAGAGGCCTTTTTCGCCTGCACGTTCCTCGAAGAGAATGCACAAATCCAGTTGCAGGCGGAGATCGCCGGCGGCGCTATCGCCTTGAGCGAAGACGAAGCCCGCGATTGTGCGGAAGGAACCTTCAACCCGCGGCTCTTTGCATTGTTGTGGAATTTCTACGAACGCAAAGTGGCGCTGGACTGAAGGTCGCCGATCGCCGGACGAATCCGCTTCATTGATGGTACGCGTTGCTCCACAATTGCGGATCGCCGATTGTTTTTCCGGTCTCCGGTCGCGGAGCGGCCGTATTCGTTGATGGGCGGGAGCATCTGCAGGACGGCGCGTGCTGCTCCACCCGATCAAGGCAACGCCTGATCCATCGGCGCAAAGGTAAGCCTGAGACCTATTCCGCCCGCCGTAATTTACTGCTTTGATAGCTGAAAGCTTCTAGTGTCGCCAAGATGCGACTGCGCGCGCTCCCGTCGCCCCCATAAACTGTGCGAGCGGCCAGTCTCTGGTCGGCCCACAAATCAACCTATGCGAAACAGCGGAGGAAAAGCGGATGGCAAGCGCGGTTGTGATGGAAGACTTAAGGCAAATGCGCGTCGATCAGGTGGGCAGCTTGTCTGCGCCATCGCGGCTTCAACAGGTATTTGGCGACTACAAACGCGGGAAGGTT
>JASHVN010000317.1 GCA_030044555.1 Xanthobacteraceae bacterium
TCTCCATCTTGAAGTCGGGAATGCCGTAGCGCAGCAGGCCGCCGGCCTTGGCGTATTTTTCAAATACATGGACTTCGTGCCCGGCGCGGGCGAGCTGCTGCGCGCAGGCGAGGCCCGCCGGTCCAGAGCCGATGATTGCGACTTTCTTTCCGGTTTTCTCCGCCGGCAGTTCGGGTTTGAGACCCTGCGCGATGGCGCGGTCGGCGATGGCGCATTCGATCGATTTGATGGTGACCGGGTTCTCGTCGATGTTGAGCGTGCAGGAGGCTTCGCACGGCGCCGGGCAGACGCGGCCGGTGACTTCGGGAAAATTGTTGGTCGAATGCAGGTTGCGCGCGGCCTCGTCCCAGTTGCCCTGATAGACGAGGTCATTCCAGTCGGGGATCTGGTTGTTGACCGGGCAGCCCGGCGTGCCCGGCGCGAGTTGGCCGGTGCCCATACAATAGGGCACCCCGCAATTCATGCAGCGCGCCGCCTGGGTGACGTAATCCTGCTCCGGCAGCGGCAGCACAAACTCGCGCCAATGGCGCACGCGCTCCGCGACCGGTTCATAGTCGCGGTCCTCGCGCTCGTAATCGAGAAAGCCGGTAATCTTGCCCACGTGCTACTCTAGTTTTGTTTGCGCATGATCTTATCCGAAAACCGGTGACCACTTTTCGGGATCATGCTTTTGGTTTGCGCATGATCTTATCCGAAGACCGGTAACCACTTTTCGGGATCATGCTCTACTCCGCCGCGATCGCGGCGGCTTTCATTTCGTTGAGCGCACGGCGATATTCGACCGGCATGACTTTGCGGAACTTCGGATAGAAGGCTTTCCACTCGCGAAGGATCCTGGCGGCGAGCGCGGAATCGGTAAAGCGGGCGTGGCGCGTGATCAGGTGATGCAGCCGGTGCGCGTCGAAGCGGCTCATGTCGGACATGACATCGACCAGTCCGTGCGCTTCGAGATCGTGGACGTGATGGAAGATGCGGGCGTTGATGTCCTCTTCGCCCGGCATCGGCTCAAGCGCCACCATGGCAAGATTGCAGCGCTGGTCAAACGTGCCGTCCTCGTCGAGCACGTAGGCGACGCCGCCCGACATGCCGGCGGCAAAGTTGCGGCCGGTGCGGCCAAGCACCACCACCACGCCGCCGGTCATGTATTCGCAGCAATGGTCGCCGGCGCCTTCGATCACCGCGATGGCGCCGGAATTGCGCACGGCAAAGCGCTCGCCGGCGACGCCGCGGAAATAGCACTCGCCGTCGATGGCGCCGTAGAGCACGGTGTTGCCGACCACGATCGATTGTTCAGGGACGATGCCGGAATGGAGCGGCGGGCGCACGACGATGCGGCCGCCCGACAACCCCTTGCCCACATAGTCGTTGGCGTCGCCCTGGAGCTCGAAAGTCACGCCGCGGGCGAGGAAGGCGCCGAAGCTCTGGCCGGCGGTGCCGGTGAACTGCGCCACGATCGTGTCATCCGGCAGCCCCTCATGGCCATAGCGCTTGGCGATTTCGCCCGACAGCATGGCGCCGGTAGTGCGATCGGTGTTGCGGATCGGCATTGCGATGCGCACCGGCGCGCTGCCGGCGAGCGCCGATTGCGACTGCGCGATCAGCTTGCGGTCGATGATGTCGTGGATCTTGTGATCTTGTTGCTCGCAATTATAGAGCTTCACGTTCGCCGGCACGTCGGGCTTGGTGAACAGCCGGGAGAAGTCGAGCCCGTTGGCCTTGGCGTGGGCGATCAGCTGGACCCGGTCGAGCATCTGCATCTGCCCGATCATCTCGTTGAAGGTCCGGTAGCCCATCGCCGCCATCAGCTCGCGCACTTCCTCGGCGACGAAGAAGAAGTAATTGATCACGTGCTCGGGCTGGCCCTTGAAGCGCTTGCGCAGCACCGGGTCCTGGGTGGCGACGCCGACCGGGCAGGTGTTGAGATGGCACTTGCGCATCATGATGCAGCCGGCGGCGATCAGCGGCGCGGTGGCAAAGCCGAATTCGTCGGCGCCAAGGAGCGCGCCCACCACCACATCGCGGCCGGTGCGGATGCCGCCGTCGACCTGCACGGCGATGCGCCCGCGCAGCCGGTTGGCGACGAGCGTCTGATGCGTTTCGGCAAGCCCGATCTCCCACGGCGAGCCGGCGTGCTTGATCGAGGTGAGCGGCGAAGCGCCGGTGCCGCCCTCGAAGCCGGCGATGGTGACGTGATCGGAGCGCGCCTTCGATACGCCGGCGGCGACCGTGCCGACGCCGACCTCGGAGACGAGTTTCACGCTGACATCGCCGTCGGGATTGACGTTTTTCAGGTCGAAGATGAGCTGCGCCAGATCTTCGATCGAGTAGATGTCGTGGTGCGGCGGCGGTGAGATCAGCCCCACGCCCGGCGTCGAATGGCGCACTTTGGCAATGGTTTTATCCACCTTGTGGCCGGGCAGTTGGCCGCCTTCGCCGGGCTTTGCTCCCTGCGCGATCTTGATCTGCATCATGTCCGAGTTGACGAGGTACTCGGCGGTGACGCCAAAGCGGCCGGAGGCGACCTGCTTGATCGCCGAGCGCATCGAATCGCCGTTCGGCAGCGGCTTGAAGCGGTCGGATTCCTCGCCGCCCTCGCCGGTATTCGATTTGCCGCCAACCCTGTTCATGGCGATGGCAAGCGT
>JASHVN010000318.1 GCA_030044555.1 Xanthobacteraceae bacterium
TCCACGAACAACCGATTGTCCTTCGCAGTTACGCCAACGTGACCTTCTCGACCAGGAAGCAGGTCCTTAATGCGGTCCCACTGGTCATCACGCAGCCCGTAGCGGCGCATCGGGTCAGCCCTCCGAATCAGACTGACCTTCTATGAATCATCGAGATTCTGATTTGGGAATCCGCTAATTGAGGACAGGCCCTAGTCTAGACTAGGCCAGCCCGCATCGCTTGAGAAATTCCAGCGTGAGTTGGACGCACTCCTGCGGCTTTTCGATCTGCAGGAGGTGGCCGCTGTCCGGGACGAAACTGTAATCGTAGCCGCCTTCGACGCCGAGCGCCTGATTGGCCGGGCCGGTGGTGGAGCCTTTCATATTTGGATCACAGCCGATCAGCTTGACCGGTCCGCCGAATTCCTTTGCGCTCGGCCACAGATTCAAGGTCATTGCCTGCGCGTAAATCGTCGCCTCGTTTTCCGGGTCGCAAACCAGTTCGTAGCCGTCGCCGTTCGGGCTCTTGCGCAGCACCGAGCGCGCCATCAATTCGTGCGCCCCGGCCACCCACCGCGCTGCCGCCCGCGACTGCCGGTATTCTTCAGTCAGTTCCTCGATCGAACCAAAATGCCGGCGCCGCTGCCGCGCCCACGCGGTCAACCGCTTTTCGAACGCCGCCATGGCTTCAAAGGCCGGATGGCCGGGCGGTGGCACGTTGGGTGGATCGAACAGCAGCAGCGCATCCCACCGCCAGCCGACTTCGAGCGCGTGTTTCATCGCGGTGCGGCCGGACATCGAATGAAATAGTCCAGCGGTCGGCTTCTCGCCGAGCCGGGACTTTGCGTCCCGGATGACGCGCTCGAGGTCGCGGACGAGTTGCTCGTAAGTATGGTGCGGCGGGTCCGCCGGCACGTTCTGCCCGTGATTGCGAAAGTCGAACACCAGCAGATCGAAGTCGGCCAACAGGTGCTGCCAATAGGGAAAGTAGGCGTCGGCCGCAAAGCCGTTGCCATGCGTAAGCAGGAGGCGAGGGCCATCGGCGCGGCCGTGACGGCGCACGCGGATCTTCGCGCCGTCTTCGAGCGCGACATCGAAAGTCATGCGCGGCGCGGGAAGTTCAAAATGCATGAGATTTGCTTGTGGAGAGTTTCTTATGGAGAGCGATGGCGAGATTGCGGGAGGGCAGGGAACTGAACTTGCCAGCCGCCGCTGCGAAGCAGCGGAGGCTGGTGGGCGCTGTAGGGATTGAACCTACGACCTCTCCCGTGTGAAGGGAACGCTCTCCCGCTGAGCTAAGCGCCCGTGCCGATGAGGCCGGATTTAAGGAATGGGCCGCGGGGGTGTCAAGCGAGCGGGCCCCGGCGGCGCCGATCAATTCGACGAAGCGATCCGCGAGGCGCTCGATTGCAGCGCGCGGATGCGATCGGCCAGCGTACTCTTTTGTTCGGGAACAGGCTCGATAGCGGCCGGCCCGGCTTCGCCGAGCCCGCCCCTGCGGATTGCAGGATTGCCGTTCGCCGTGGCCGTTACCCGATTCATATCCTGCATGCCAGAGAGCAGGGCCTCGATCGGCGAGTCCGGCCCTTCCAGCGCCGCGGTGAGGCGAGCGACCTCGGCGGCGACGTCGTTGATGCGCTCGCGCAGCAGCGCGTTCTCCACCCGCTCGGCCGCCCAGCCGGCCTCGGCCTCGCGGGTCATCTTCGCGATTTCGGCGCGCAGCTGCTCGCGCTCGTCCATTGCGGCGGCGAGCTGGGCCTCAAGCCGGGTGCTCTCGGATTTGAGCTCTTCAATCGTCGCAATGCTTCGTTTGCCCGCGACGGCCAATTCGCCGCGCAGATCGCCTTCGATCCGGCGCGCGGCGTCCGTCTCGCCGCTAAGCCGCTCGATTTCGTAGTCGCGCTCGGCGAGACGCCGGCCCTGATCGCCGAGGCGGGCCTCCAGCTCCTGCACGCGCCGGCTGAGAAGTTCGGCTTCGGTGGTTTGGGCAAGCAGCTGCCGCTCAAGCTCGCCGCTACGGACGTTGAGCCCATCGAGCCTGCCGCGTGCGTCGGTCAGATCGGTGGTCGCGGCACTCGAATCGGCGCGAGCGCGGGCGAGCCGTTCCTCGGTTTCCTTGATCTTGGCTTCGTAATCGGCGACCGCCACCTTCATCGCTTCGACTTGGGTGCGCAAAGCGGCGAGTTCGACGCGCTGGGTGTCGGCGCTGATGGCGTGTTCGCCGAGTTCGGCGACGAGCTTGGCGAGCTCAGCCTCCTTGTCGGAAAGCGCGCGCTCGGCCTCGCGCAGCGCGCCGCTTTTGATCTCGAACTCCTGTTCGATGCCGCGCAGCTGTTCCAGTAATTCCTTGTCGCGCGCTTCGAGGGCGAAATAGGCGGCGGTCTTCTCGCCAAGTTCTTTTTTCAGCTGATTGATGGCGTCGGATTTCTTGCCGATTTCGGCGAGCTGCGTCGTTGCTTTGGCCTTCATCTGCTCGACGCTGAGTTCCAGGCGCCGGGTCGACATCGCAAACTCGGCGCGCAGCTGATCCTTGTCGGCGCGGATTTCAGCCATCGTCAGCGGCGTGGCCGCTTCAAGGCGCCGCATGGTCAGGCGCACGGCACGATTGTGCACGAGCGGAATGAACATCAATGCCAGCAAAGCCGCGACCAGAAAGCCGATGCCGAAATACATGATCGGTTCGACCATGACGCTACACCTCCAACGCTCCCTATTTACCTCGGCTGCTCACGGACAGACAGGAGTAGGAGAGAGATGGCATCAGCCTGCCACGCGGGCGCATACTCTACCATATTCAGTGTCGGTTAACCTAAACCGCTTTTGGCCGGCGCACACGCGGTTTGCAGGCCCGCCACGGAGCATGCATGCCGCGCTTGGACACAAGCTTGGGCACGGCGGTCAGAACGGATTCCAGGTCGGTCGCGAAGTGAACTTCAGGTAGCCGAGATTGGCGCCGAGCCGCAGTCCTACCCCGGTGCGGATCGGCACGATGACGATGTCGTTGGCGGTCAGCGCGGTCATGCCCAAGCCGCCGACAAAATAGGCAGAGCCGTCGATGCCGCCGAAGCGGTCGAAAACCGCTTCGGTGCTCGGCAGGTTGTAGACCAGCATCATCGTCCGTGCGCCATCGGCGCCGGCGTCAAAGCCGATCGTCGGTCCCTGCCAGAACACGCGCCGGTCGCCGGCATTCTTGGTGTAGAGCGTGCCGTCGCCGTAGCGCAGTCCGCCGACGAAAGCGCCGCCCGCTTCTTCGCCGAGGATGTAACCGTTCGGCTGCCCCCACTGGCTGCCGGCTTTTTGCACGATCAATGCGAGCCCGCGCGACAAACCGCCGAAGAACCGGTGCCCGGCATCGATCAATTCGTCCGCCGAGAACTGGTCGTCACGCGGCGGCACCGGCTGCGGCACAGATGCTGTTGGCGGCGGACGGTACGGCTCCGCAGCAGGTGGTTGATAGGACGACGGCGGGGGAGAGGCGTAAGGGCCGGAAGGAGGCGGCTGGTAGCCTGGAGCCGGTGGAGGGGCATACCCCGAAGGCGGCGGAGCGCTCCCCGAGGGGGGATAATAGGCAGGCGGCGCTGTCTGGGCCATGACTGGCGCTGCTATCGCGCCGGCAAGCAGCAAAGTCATGGCGGCGAGCCTGGCGGTAAAGTTCATCGCGGTCTCCGGTCTTAACGCCTTGCTCACGCGCGCCATTTAGGTCTGCAACAGCCAAGCCTGAATCGCCCAAGCCCAGGACGCTCAAGTCCCGGCGAGGCCGCTACGAATCAGCTGCACCTTCGAGCAAAACTATGACTGCAGCACGGCAAAAACGAAAGCTTCACTGGACCGGCTTCGCGGCTGCGGCCTGCATCGCGGCGGCTCTATGCGCTTTCGCTTCCGCCGCGCGTGCCAGCTTGACGCAGCGCATCGTCGTGGATTGGCATTCGGGCCTCGCGATCGGCGGCTACGATCCGGTCGCCTATTTCACCGACGGCAAGCCGATGGCCGGGAGCCCCGACTTCGAATTGAGCTATGGTGGCGTCGTCTGGCGTTTCTGCAACATTGGCAATCGCGCGGCGTTTGCGGCTCATCCCGACATCTACATGCCGCAATATGGCGGCTACGATCCGGTTGACGTCGCGCGCGGTCTGGCAGTGGCCGGCGATCCCGACCTATGGACCATCGCCGGCGAACGTCTTTTTCTGTTCTACGATGACGCGCAACGGCAAAAATTTTTGTCCAATTCCGCCCGCTTCATCGCCCTGTCGCAGCGCGAGTGGCCGGAGGTCATGGTCACCCTCGACCCGTGATCAGAGCCTGTCCGCGTCGCCCGCGGCGATAAAGCCAGGGATCAGCAGCTCCGGGGTTCCGTAGCGAATGGGCTTTCCATCGGACGCCAGGACGCGTCCGCCCGCTGCCTCGATAAGCGCGTGCCCCGCCGCCACGTCCCAGTCATGGGTTGGCGCCAGCCGCGGGTAGAGGTCCGCTGATCCCTCGGCAATGCGGCAGAATTTTACCGCCGAACCACAGGGCACGGTGCGCGGTTGCGGCAAGCGGGCGATATAGGCTTGGGTCTGCGTGTCGAGATGCGAGCGGCTGATCAGGACAATCGCTTCGTGCTGCGGCCATGGCCGGACGCGGATCGGGGTTGGCGAGGATATCTTCGCATCGGCGGCAAACGACACGCGCTCGGCGGGGCCGCCGACAATGCCGCGCCAGATCAGCCCGAGCGCAGGCGCCGCAATGACGCCCAGGATCGGCGCGCCATTGGTCATCAGGGCGATGTTGACCGCGTATTCGTCGCGGCCGGTGATGAATTCGCGCGTGCCGTCGAGCGGATCGACAAGAAAATAGCTGCCGTCGCCGGTTGGCCGCGGATGTTCGGTCTGTTCCTCCGATATGATCGGCAGCGCCGGCGCAAGCTCCGCCAGGCCGTCGCGGATCACGGCTTCCGCCGCGATATCGGCCGCGGTGACCGGCGAGCCGTCGGTTTTGGCGCGGACGTCGTTGCCGCCGGCGCGTTCGCGGATCGCCAAAGCGGCGCGTGCTCCAATGGCGCTCAGCGCCGGTAAAAGTTCCGCGCAGACAGCGGCGTCCATGATCGGCCCCCTAAATGTCGCGAGTTCAAAGTTCGCATGATTGTGGGCTGGAAGCAGCCGGCACGGTTGCCGAATCGCGCGTGCTGTGACACCCACAAGACGCATTTATGCGTGGAGTCTGCTATGTCCGGTTCGTCCAATCCCGGCCCCATCTCGCTTGCCGCTCTCGACCTTGCGGCGTTGTTGTGTTCGCGCGTCTGCCATGACCTGATCAGCCCGGTCGGTGCCATCGTCAACGGCATGGAAGTTCTCGACGAGGACAAGGACGAAGAAACCCGGACATTCGCGCTTGAGTTGATCAAGAAAAGCTCGCGGCAAGCCTCCGCTCGGCTGCAATTTTGCCGGCTGGCCTTCGGCGCGGCCGGGTCGGCCGGCGCGCAGATCGAAACCGGCGATGCCGAAAGTGTCGCGCGCGGGCTGCTTGAGGACGACAAGATCAAGATCGCCTGGAACCTGCCGCGCGAACTCAAGCCGAAGAACCAGGTCAAGCTGTTATTGAACATGTTGCTCGTTGCCGCCGGCGCCATCCCGCGCGGCGGCACACTTGCGGTCGATTCGATTGCGGATGCGCTCGGGTTCCGCATTATCGCCGCCGGTCTGAACGCCCGGGTAACTCCGGCGACGGTAGATTTGCTGGCGGGAAATCCGGAACAGACCGTCGATGCCCACGGTATTCAGCCCTTCTATACGGGAATTCTGGCGCGGGATTGCGGACTTACGGTCACTGCCGTCGCGGAAGGCGAAACGGTCGTGGTGACGGCGCGTTAACCGGTATTCGGCGCTGCCGCAACCGAAATTAAACCCTTTGGCAAGAGACTGAGCGGGTCCGATCAGGCGCGGCGCGCCTGGCGACGAGCGCGCGTCCGGCGCGCTTTGCGCATGAGTAGGTAGATGGGTGCGCCATCCCAACCGCGTTGGGGGTGGCGGGCAAGGGCGCCTGAGTATGGACGACCTGTTGCGTGAGTTTTTGACCGAGACCAACGAGAGTCTCGAACGGGTCGATGCCGAACTCGTGCGCTTTGAGCGCGAGCCGAACAACGCCCAGATCCTCGGCAATATCTTTCGCCTGGTCCACACCATCAAAGGCACGTGCGGCTTTCTTAACTTGCCGCGCCTCGAAGCGCTGGCGCACGCGGCCGAAACCCTGATGGGCAAGTTCCGCGACGGCATGCCGGTCACCGCCGAAGCCGTCACGCTCGTTCTCCTGACGATCGACCGGATTAAGCTCATTCTCGACGAAATCGAAAGCCGGGAAAGCGAGCCGGAGGGCCGCGACGGCGATTTGATCGACAGGCTTGCGCGCATGGCGCAAGAGTCCTTGGCACAAGAGCCGCAAGCCGCGGCGCAGCCGGTTGCGCTGGAGGCTGCCGAACAGCTGGCACCAGAGGAGGCGGCTGAACAGCTGGCAGCAGACGAGGCGGCCGAACGGCTGGCGTTGGGCGAGGCCGCCGAGCGGGCTCCATCGCACGGGGCTGACGAAGATCGCGGTGACCGGATCGCCAGCCACTCGATCCGCGTCAACGTCGCCACGCTCGATAATCTGATGACCACGGTTTCCGAGCTGGTGCTGACCCGCAATCAGCTTCTCGAGATTGTGCGCCGGCACGCCGATTCCGATTTCAAAGTCCCGCTGCAGCGGCTTTCGAACGTCACCGCCGAACTGCAGGAAGGCGTCATGAAGACGCGCATGCAGCCGATCGGCAATGCCTGGCAGAAGCTGCCGCGCGTCGTGCGCGATCTATGCGCCGAACTCGGCAAAGACATCGAACTGAAGATGCACGGCGCCGAGACCGAGCTCGACCGCCAGGTGCTCGAACTTGTCAAGGATCCGCTCACCCATCTGGTGCGCAACTGTGCCGATCACGGCATCGAAAGGCCGGCGGAACGCGTCGCGGCCGGCAAGCCCGGCAAGGGTGCGATCCGGCTCTCCGCGTGCCATCAGGGCGGTCACATCATTATCGAGATCGCCGACGACGGCCGCGGGCTCGACATCGCGCGCATCCGCGCCAAGGCGATCGAGAAAGGGCTTGCCAGCGAGGCCGAAATCGCCGCCAGGTCCGATGCTGAAATCTGCAACTTCATTTTCGCTCCCGGCTTTTCTACCGCCGCGCGGGTCACCAATATTTCCGGCCGCGGCGTCGGCATGGATGTGGTGCGCAACAATATCGAGCAGATCGGCGGCACGGTTGACCTGCAATCCGCCGCCGGCGCCGGCACCAAATTCACCATCAAGATCCCGCTCACTCTGGCCATTGTCTCCGCGCTGATCGTTGAGGCGGGCGGCGAGCGCTTCGCCGTGCCCCAACTCTCCGTGCTCGAACTGGTGCGCGCGAGCCGCGGCGGCGAGCACCGCATCGAGCGGATCAAGGACACGCCGGTCCTGCGCCTGCGCAACAAGCTATTGCCGCTCGTCCATCTCAAGGACGTGCTGCGTCTCGGCGAAAGCGACGCCGAAAACGGCTTCATCGTGGTGACCCAGGTCGGCAGCCAGATTTTCGGCATCGTGGTGGACGGCGTCTTTCACACCGAGGAAATCGTCATCAAGCCGATGTCGTCGAAACTCCGCCACATCGCTGCCTTCTCGGGCACCACGATCCTCGGCGACGGCTCGGTGATCATGATCGTCGACCCGAACGGGATTGCGCAAGCGCTTGGCCGCGGTGCGCAGACCGCGCGCAACGAGAGGCTGGAGCCCGGCGAGAGCGAAGAGGCAGTTGCCGACGACACTGTCTCGCTGCTCGTGTTCCGTGCCGGCTCGCATCAGCCCAAGGCGGTGCCGTTGTCGCTCGTGACCCGGCTTGAGGAAATCGATTGCCGCAAAATCGAAGTCTCCGACGGCCGCCACCTGGTGCAGTACCGCGATCAGCTGATGCCGCTTCTGCGCATCGATACGCAATCCGATCTCAAGCGCGATGGCGCGCAGCCGATACTGGTATTCTCCGATCATGGCCGCTCCATGGGCCTCGTTGTCGATGAAATCATCGATATCGTCGAGGATCGGCTCAATATCGAAGTGGCGAGCGAACGCCCGGGCGTGCTCGGCTACGCGGTGATCAAAGGCAACGCCACGGAAATTCTCGACATCGGGCATTTCCTGCCGCAGGCCTTCACCGACTGGTTCCGCAGCCGCGACGCTTTGGCCGAGCGGCAGACGCGGACCGTACTCCTGGTCGATGACTCGGCTTTCTTTCGCGACATGCTGACGCCGCTGATCAAGGCCGCCGGCTATCAGGTCGTCGCGGTCGGCTCGGCGGCAGAGGCGCTCAAAGCGCTTTCCGCCGGCAAACGCTTCGATCTCGTCATTACCGACATCGAGATGCCCGACATGGACGGCTTTGGTCTCGCCGAGAAGCTGCGTGCGATGCCGCGCACGGCCGGTCTTCCGGTCATTGCCATCACCGCCATGGTTTCGGCCGAGGCCATCGAACGCGGACGCGCGGTCGGCTTCCACGATTTCGTCGCCAAGTTCGACCGCACCGGATTGATCGCGGCCATCAAGGAGCAGGGCGCCGACGTCGAGTGGGCAGCGTGAGCGCGATGAACGACAGTCCCGATTTCACCGAATATGTCACCTTCACGCTGGCCGGCCAGATCTTCGGCCTGCCGATCGAGCACGTGCAGGAGGTATTTCGGCCCAGCCGGATCACGCGCGTGCCGCTCGCCGGCATGCAGATTGCCGGCGTGCTCAATCTGCGCGGTCGCATCGTCACCGCGATCGACATGCGCAGTCGCCTCGATCTGCCCGCGCGCAGCGAAGGCGCGGCGCACATGGCGATCGGAATCGAATCGGGAGCCGAATCGTTCGGGCTTCTGGTCGACACCCTGGGCGAGGTGTTCAAGCTGGCCGATGCCGAGCGCGAACCCAACCCGGTCAATCTCGACCGCAAGCTCGCGCGCGTGTCGGCCGGCGTGTACCGCCTCGATGGTCAGCTTCTGGTCATTCTCGATGTCGACCGCGTGCTCGACCTCGGTCCTGAAGCAGCTGCCGCATGATTGGAAGAGAACAGCGTGAAAAGTCGTGCAGTGAAAATCGTCTCGAAGCGGGCTCGCCCGCGCAGCGCAGAATGAGGACGCTATGAAAACCTGTTTGGTCGTTGATGACTCGAGCGTCATCCGCAAGGTGGCGCGGCGCATTCTCGAAGGCCTCGAGTTCCAGATCGTGGAAGCGGAGAACGGCGAGGAGGCGATCGAATCCTGCCGGAAGAACCTGCCCGACGCCATCCTGCTCGACTGGAACATGCCGAAGATGGACGGCTACGATTTCCTGCGCGTGCTGCGGCGCCTGCCCGGCGGCGACCGGCCCAAGGTGGTGTTCTGCACCACGGAAAACGACGTCGCGCACATCGCGCGCGCACTGCACGCCGGCGCCAACGAATACATCATGAAACCATTCGACAAGGAAATCGTCGAGGCCAAATTTGCCGAAGTCGGTCTGATCTGACGCCACGATCACGATCGCTGGTCGAAGTCTCGTCTCAACCGTCATGGAAGTTTGCGTGCGAGTAGGTCGCGTACGATGAGCCCCGCCCTTGCAGCAGCCGCGCGCTCCGCGCCCGCCGCCGAGCGCCAGATCCGGGTGATGGTCGTCGACGACGCCGTCGTCGCCCGCAGCATGATGACCCGCTGGGTCGAGGCCGAGCCGGACATGAAGATCGCCGCGGCTTTGCGCGGCGGCCACGAGGCGCTCGACCAGCTCGAAACGGCGGACCCCGACGTCGTCCTGCTCGACGTCGATATGCCTGAACTCGACGGCATTACCGCGTTGCCGCTCCTGCTCGGCAAGAGACGCGATCTCGTGGTGATCATGGTCTCGACGCTGACACGGCGCAGCGCCGAGTTGAGCTTAAGGGCGCTCGCGCTCGGCGCGACTGATTACATTCCGAAGCCGGAAACCACTTACGAGGCGTTGACCTCGGCCGCATTCCACCGCGAGCTGATCGAGAAAATCCGCGGACTTGGCCGCAAGCGCGCGCTGGCGCGGGAGTTTGCGGTGCCGCAACCGGCACCCGAAGCCGCGCCGGCCCGCCGTGCGCAGCCGCAACCGCCGTCGGTCCGGATATTTCCCGAAGCAAAGCGAGGCCCGCAAAAGCCCGAGATTTCGCTACGGCCGTTTGCGCTGCCGACGCCGCGCGCCCTCGTGGTCGGCTCCTCGACCGGCGGTCCGCAGGCGCTCACGGCTCTGTTTGGCAAGCTGACGGGGGCGATCGACCGCGCGCCGGTCCTCATCACGCAGCACATGCCGCCGACTTTCACCACGGTATTGGCCGAGCATTTGCAGCGCGTCAGCGGCCGCGGCGCTCACGAAGCCGAGCATGGCGAGCCGGTTCTCGCCGGCGGCATCTACTTGGCGCCAGGCGGCCGCCACATGCGCGTGGCGCGCGACGGCAAGGTGATCAAGATCGCGCTCGGGGACGACCCGCCGATCAATTTTTGCCGTCCGTCAGTCGATCCGCTGTTTTCCACGGCGTCCTCGATCTGGGGATCGAGCCTGCTGGCGCTGATGCTCACCGGCATGGGCTCCGACGGCACCCGCGGAGCCACCGATATCGTTGCTGCTGGCGGCAGCCTGATCGCCCAGGATGAATCGACGAGCGTGGTATGGGGCATGCCCCGCTCGGTGGCGCAGGCCGGACTATGTTCGGCCGTGCTTCCGCTCGACCAGATTGCTGGAAAAGTTCTTCGATTGATCGGGGGAGACCGTCGATGACACCCCACGACTACGATTTCTTACGCAATTGCCTCAAGCAGCGTTCGGGCTTGGTATTGACTGCGGACAAGCAATATTTGGTCGAGAGCCGGCTGCTTCCGGTGGCGCGCAAGGCCGGGCTCGCCAACCTCTCGGCGCTGGTCGACGCGCTGCGGTTCGCCGAGGACGGGCCGCTGATGAACAGCGTCGTCGAAGCCATGGCGACCAACGAATCGTTCTTCTTCCGCGACAAGATTCCGTTCGAACATTTCCGCTCGATCGTGATGCCGGCACTGCTTGCGGCGCGTTATGCCTCGCGGACTATACGCATCTGGTGCGCCGCCGCCGCGACCGGCCAGGAGCCCTATTCGCTCACCATGTGCCTCAAGCAGATGGAGCACCTGATTGGCGGCTGGCACATCGAGATACTCGCCACCGATCTTTGCGACGACGTGCTGGAAAAGGCGCGCAGGGGGATTTACAGCCAGTTCGAGGTGCAGCGCGGGCTGCCGATCCAGCTCCTGATCAAACATTTCACGCAAGTCGGCGAGGCGTGGCAGATCGCGCCGGAGCTGCGCACCATGGTCAAATTCCGGCAGCTCAATCTGTTGTCGAATTTCTCAAACCTGGGCGCTTTCGATCTGATCTTCTGCCGCAACGTGCTCATTTATTTCGATCATCCGACCAAGGTCGATGTGCTTGAACGGCTCGCCCGGGTGACCGCCCAGGACGGCTATTTGGTGCTTGGCGCCGCCGAGACGGTCGTTGGTTTGACTGACACCTTCAAAGTCGTCGGCGAAAAACACGGACTCTACGCGCCGAATGTCAGGCCGTCCCCGCCGCTGTTGCGGGTTGCCAAACCGGCGCCGCGTCTCGTCGCCGTGGGCGCTGGGCGATAACCTGTGGTGCAAATGAAAACCCCGGCCTTGCGGCCGGGGTTTTGCGCTCCCGACGATCCCCTCACTGAAATCTTAAGCGGAAATCTTCGCTTCGTCCTCCGACGGCTCGCGCAGCACGGAACCGCGGCCTCGCTCGACGGGTTCGATCATGCGGAAATCTTCGCTTCGTCCTCCGACGGCTCGCGCAGCACGGAACCGCGGCCTCGCTCGACGATTTCGATCATGCGGAAATCTTCGCTTCGTCCTCCGACGGCTCGCGCAGCACGTAGCCGCGGCCCCAGACGGTTTCGATGTAGTTCTTGCCGGCAGAGGCGTTGGCGAGCTTCTTGCGCAGCTTGCAGATGAAGACGTCGATGATCTTCAGTTCCGGCTCGTCCATTCCGCCATAGAGATGATTTAAGAACATCTCCTTGGTCAGCGTCGTGCCTTTGCGCAGCGAAAGCAGTTCCAGCATCTGATATTCTTTGCCGGTCAGATGCACGCGCGCCTGGCTCACTTCCACCGTCTTGGTGTCGAGATTGACCACCAGATCGCCGGTCTGGATCACCGACTGGGCGTGTCCCTTGGAGCGGCGCACGATGGCGTGGATGCGCGCCACCAGTTCGTCCTTGTGGAAGGGTTTGGTCATGTAGTCGTCGGCGCCGAAGCCGAGACCCCTGACTTTGTCCTCTATGCCAGCAAGGCCGGAAAGAATCAGGATGGGCGTCTTGACCTTGGAGACGCGCAGCGACCGCAACACTTCGAAGCCCGACATATCCGGCAGATTCAGGTCGAGAAGGATGATGTCGTAGTCGTAGATTTTGCCGAGATCGATACCTTCTTCGCCTAGATCCGTGGTGTAGACATTGAAGCTCTCGGACTTGAGCATTAACTCGATCGATTGCGCGGTGGCGCTATCGTCTTCAATCAGCAATACGCGCATGCCAGTCCCCTTCTTCGCCGAACGGGCTCAAGGTCGGCACGCCGCAGCGGCGGCCCCCGGAAAACGCCTTCTAAGAAACTGATTCGCAACACTAACGGTGCTATGGTTAACAAAACCTGATTCCTTCGCGCAAGACATCCCTTGGCCAACTCGCTCGAATCGCCTTAAGATGTTGCGCAACACTGATTTTCTAACCAAGCCCGCGTTCATGTCCGAGTTTAAGTTTTGGCGTTAACCGACTCAAACGGCGTTAACTGACTCAAACGACTCACCCCCCGCTGCGGCGGGCGATGCTCCTTGGCCCCAAGGACGACAACCCAATGATTAACGTCCCGGGTAAACAAGCGATTAACAGGACGGCCGCAGAAGTAACCATTTATGCGCGGCTGCGGCGGTGCGAAGGCGCGCTCAAAGACTCGGTATTCAAAAACCCGGTATGAAGAAGCCTCGGCATGAAGGCGCTTGCCGAACAAATCAACGAGCTTGACAGCGTCGAGATCTATGGCCGCGTGGTCGGCGTGCGCGGGCTAATGGTGGAAGTCGCCGGACCGCTGCATGTCATGTCGGTCGGCGCCCGCGTCATTATCGAAACGGCGGCGAAGAGCATCCCTTGTGAGGTCATCGGCTTTACCGGCAACAACGCGCTATTGATGCCGTTTGCGCCGCTCGAAGGCGTGCGGCGCGGGTGCCGGGCCATGGCCACCTCGGTGCCCGGCGCGGTGCGCCCCTCCGCCGGCTGGCTCGGGCGCGTGGTCAATGCATTGGGCGAGCCGATCGACGGCAAGGGACCGCTGCTGCAGGGAGCCTCGCCTTGTCCATTCCGCAATGCGCCGCCGCTCGCGCATGCCCGCCGCCGGGTCGGCGCGCCTCTCGATCTCGGCGTGCGCGCACTCAATACGTTTTTGACCTGCTGCCGCGGCCAGCGGCTCGGCATCTTTTCCGGCTCCGGCGTCGGCAAGTCGGTGCTCTTGGGCATGCTGGCGCGCAACGTCACCGCCGACGTCACCGTCATCGGATTGGTCGGCGAACGCGGCCGCGAAGTGCAGGAGTTTTTGCAGGACGACCTCGGTTCGGCCGGGCTCGCCCGTTCGGTGGTCGTGGTGTCGACCTCCGATGAGCCGGCGCTGATGCGCCGCCAGGCCGCGCACGTGACC
>JASHVN010000319.1 GCA_030044555.1 Xanthobacteraceae bacterium
AGCCCGTTGGCGGCGCCGACCCGCATGCGCTGCATGACGCCGTCAGGGAAGATTGCCAGCGGCTCGCCATTTTCGGTCGAGAACAGCAGCACCAGGCCGACGTAGCGGTTGCCGGGAGCCGCCGGGACTTTTTCACGGCGGATGTTGTTACCTTTCTTCGGCCAGGTCACGATATCGGAATTGATCCGCACTGCGCCGACGCCGAGCTTGGGTATGACGCCGTCCATGGATTTGAGGCTGTAAAGCGCGTCCTCGCGTCCGGTAGGAGTGATGCTGTCGGAGCGCGTGCGCGACACGCCGCGGCCGTCGGCAAGTTCAACGTAAGCCTCCTCCAGGACGGCGATGCAATCCGGCATCGTGACGAGTTTGCCGACATCGTCGTTGGACAAAATCAAGGTCATGGTCGTTGTGTGCCCGCCAGTCGTGAAAGGGTAGGCATCATAGTCGAGGCGAGCCGAATAGATAGCCGGCTTGCCGCCGGCGCTGCATTGGACGCATGCGCGGTGAGCTTTCCGTCTGTTCTGTCGCCTGAAGATTATTCGCTTGTCACTGGCGCGATGCCGCGGCGGTCGCAGCCTAAGCTGCGCATGATCGGCTCAACCCGCCTGTGCCATGGCGCGACCCGCGGTGGCGTTGGGGGCGCGCATCAATTCCAGCATCGTCGCCCAGGCCGAATCCGAAGTCGCGATTTCGTCGGCATTGCGCCCCTTGGGGCGCGCCGGATTCTGAAAGCCGTGGCCGGCTTTCGGATAGCGATGGAAGACGTAAGGGATGCCGTAATGCTTAAGCTCGGCCTCGAAGCGGTCGGCGTCGGCCGGCGACGGGTTGGTGTCGAGATCACCGAAGAACCCATAAACCGGGCAACGAATATTTTTGATGAGTTCGAAGGGCGTCGGCGTGCCCTCGCCCCAATGACTCATCATGCCGCCGCCGTAATAAGCAATTGCGGCGGTGAAGACCGGCTTGGTGGCAGCGCCGAGAAACGACAGCCGGCCGCCCATGCAATGCCCGGCAATGAAAAATCGGCTGCGGTCGAGGTCCGGCCGCGACAGCGCGTAGTCTGCGGACGCCGCGATCTCGGCGATGACCTCGTTGTCCTTGAGGAATTTTTTGCAATCGTGCAACGGCACGTCTTTGGGACAGTGATGATAAAAGTTCGGCACGATCGTGAGATATCCGGCCTTGGGAAATTCCTTGAAATAATGGGCCGTGCACGCGTCGAGGCCGCCGCGGTGGAACATCAACAGCACGGCGGGATGCGGTCCGCGCCCGGCAGGCGCCGCAATGTGTACGTCCATCGACCGGCCCATGACGTTGAGATCAATCGTTTCGCCGTCGAATTTGGCTTCCTGCATCGGTGCTATTCCGCGTTTTGTGCCAGGGCTTCTGCTTGTGCGACGATTGCCGGAGAATAATCGAACGATCTGTCGATTATGGCTTGAAGCTGCTCCCCCGGCAACGGCGACAAGTCGATGCGTATTCGCGCAGCATCAGCAATAAAGCCGGGATCTTTCAGCGTCGCCGCGAAGGCCGATCGCAATTGTGCAATCCGTTCCGCCGGTACTCCGGGCGGCGCCGTCAGCGAGCGGCCGATCTTCTCCGGTTGGGAAAACAATTCGAGAATCTGCCGCTGTTCGTCGTTGCGCGCCAGATCGACCAGCCGCGGCACCTCCGGCAGGTCGGGCGCCTTGTCGAGCCCAGTCTGCAGCAGGACATTGACCTTCTTGTCGCGCAGCCAATCGGCGCGGAGAATACGAAAGACCGTCCACGGCATGCTGAGCGCCTCGACTTCGCCGCGCTCCATGGCGACCAGGCCGTCGCCGGTGCCCTTATAGCCGGTGACCAGCTTGAGTTTCAGTCCGAGCAGCCGCTTCAACATCGTCCAGCGCAGTTGCGAGGCACTGCCGGTCGAGCAGATAATCAGCGGCTCCCTGTAGGCATCGTCGATCTTCTTGACCGCCGCACTGTGCCAGGCGAACAGCGCGGCGTTATTGCTGATGATGCGGCCGATCCAATTCATCTTGGTGACGTCGGCCTTCAAGGCGGGCACTTTGAACAGCTGGTCCTCGGGAATCGACTGATCGAGCATGCCGATGACGGTGCCGTCGTGCGGCGCGATGTTGTACAGCTGATTGGCGGCGAGAATGCCGCCGGCGCCGGGCATGTTCTGCACGACGACGCTCGGGTTGCCCGGCAGGTAACGGCCGATATAGTGCGCGACCATGCGACTGAGCGTGTCATAGCTGTCGCCGCCGACTCCCGACGGAACGATAATTTCCAGCGTCTTGCCGGCGTAAAAGTCTTCGGCCGCGGCGGGAATGCACGGCACTGACAGCGCGGCGCCGATCACGGCGAGCGTGGTGCAAAGATGCCTAGTGGAGCGGATTTGACATTCGCTACCCACCCGGCCGCCGGCTCCAGTAGCGAATGTCAAATCCAAAGCTCCACGAGCACCTATATTTGTTAGCGGTCCTTTGATTCTAACATTCGCATGAGAGCGTGCCGAAACGGGATGTGAATGTTAGAATCGGACCACTCGTGCGCCGCGGGCGCATCGCCGCGCCGGGCGGCGTCATTCCGCCGCCTGCTGACCTTCCTCTTCGTCGATAGCGCGCGCTTCAATGGCGTCGACCTCGGCCTGATCCATTTTGACCAGGATATTTTTCTTATGGTCGACTTTGCTGGCGTCGTCGTCCGGTCCGAGCAGCGGATGAGCGTCGCCGCCGCGGTCCTGCAACGGCGGCGCGTGCGATTCGATGATGATTGCGGTCTCCTTGCCGCGATTCCAGGCCCAATGCACCTTGTTGCGCGGGATGCGCATGACGTCGCCTTGTCGGCAGCGGTAGCCGCGACCGTCGACGAAGAAATACATTTCGCCCGCGACGATATAGTTCATCTGCTCGCAATCGTGGACGTGCGGGCGGGTGTGATAGCCGGCGGCACGTTCGGCGAACATGATGCTGGTATCGGTACCGTGAACCTTTTGCGCGCGAATTACCGAATTGCCGACCGCCGCCATGGCGACGCGCTCCGTCGTCTTAACGTCGCGCTTGTTGACGCGATAATGGGGCTTATCCGACATCGCATTCCTCCCTTCGCATTGTCCTGTTTTGCCGGAAGAGTACCTCCGCATTTCCTGCATCGCAATCTGCTTCCGGTTGCGATCCATTCGATGGATAAGGGGTGCGTGTTACATCATAGTGGCGGACTCGTCAGACCACCGGAGGTGCGGGCATGAATTCCGATCCGTTTCCATACTTTCCCTATGAGGCAATCATCGACCGCCCCCGTGTGAAATGGCCGGATGGTGCGCGGGTTGCCGTCTGGGTCATTCCCAACGTCGAGCATTTTCACATCGAGATCGGTGCCCAGGCGCCGGACATCCGCAATCACTCGCGCCGCGACTACGGCAACCGCGTCGGCGTCTGGCGCATAATGGAGGTGCTGGACAAGCATGGCCTGCGCGGCACCGTGGCGCTCAACGCCGAAGTTGGCCGTTTCTATCCGCGCATCATGGAAGAGATGACCCGCCGCAATTGGGAATTGATGGGTCACGGGCTCACTAACTCGACGACGCTCACCGGGCTCGCCAAGGAACGCGAAGTGGAGGTGATCGCGGAGGCGCGCGCGGTCGTTGAGCAATGGGGCCAGAAAATGCGCGGCTGGCTCGGTCCGGGCCTGACTGAAACTTGGCACACGATCGAATTATTGCGCGACCACGGCGTCGAATACGTGTGCGATTGGGTGAACGACGATCTGCCCTATCGCATGAACAATGGACTTTATTCGATCCCCTATTCGATCGAGCTCAATGACATGCCGCTGTTCAATATGCCGAGCATCGGCATCGATGAATTCTATCGTCGCATCTGCGAGACGTTCGACGTGCTTTATGAAGAAGGCGCGCAGAACGGCCGCGTGATGGCGATCGCGCTGCATCCGTTTCTGATTGGGGCGCCGCATCGTATCCGCACGCTCGACCGGGCGTTGTCCTACATTGCCTCCCACGGCAGCGTCTGGTTCGCCACCGGCTCGGAAATCATCGACGCCTATCGCAAGCAGGACAACGCGCGGTGACCTTTGCGGCGCGCTGTTGCGCCGGGCTCAATCGTTCCTGGCGTCGTGCGCTGCCTGGATGCGTTCGGTGTAGACGATCGGTTTGAGGCCGAAGAGGTCCCAGCGCGTCAGGTAAGACATCAGGAACGGGTGACAGCCGTGCTCGTAGAGCCACGCGACGTCGCCGGAAAGAAGCGCCGCGCGCTCCTCGTCGGAAAGATCGCGCGCGGCAATCGCGGTCGCTGGATCGCTTTTGACGGCTTCGCGAAAGGCAAGATCGTGCAGCGCATCGCGGCAGATCTCGTTGACGGCGTAGACGCTCATGCGGGCCTCCGTCGGTTCAGTTCAACCGCCACGCCGCGAAAGCCTGGCCATGATCGTGCTGCGGCAGAATGGTCACCGGCTTGCGGGCACCGATCAGGCCGAGCAGCGCGATCCAGTTGAGCAATTCGCCGCCGATATTGCCGGCACGCAGCATCCGCGCCGTCGTCGCTTCGGCAACAAGATCATCGATGCGCGCCGCGTGCAGCAGGTCCTGCACGTGCTGCGACCATTGCGGATCGGGTGTGCAGGCGGCGCGGTTACCGATCGGAATTTTCGGGCCGCCGATCTCCAGCGAGAAGCTGCCGCTGCCGATCGCCGCGATGCGCAGCGGCTGCGGCCATGATGTAACTGCGTCGCGCACCGCCTGCCCGAGTGCAAAGCAACGTTGCGCGGTGGGCAATGGCGGCGCCAGGCAGTTGATGAAAATTGGCAGCACCGGAATGTTCATCCCCGGTGTCAGAAAGTGCAGCGGCACCATGACGGCGTGATCGACGGCGAAATCCTGCACCAGCGCGACGTCGAAGCCGCGGGCAATGGCGCTGGTTCGGATGTGCGTCGCCAGCGCGCCCGGCACCGGCACCTTGTAATGCGGCATCGGGGTCTGATCGTTGGGCCCTCCCGTCGCCCCGGCAATGCCGATTGCGAAGGTCGGGAAATTATCGAGGAAGAACGTGTTGAAATGGTCGTCGGTGAAGACGATCAGCGCGTCCGGCGCCGCGGCCGTCAACTCCTTTGCCATCTCGGCATAGAAGCGCGCGGTCTCACATTGTGGTCCGTCGCGCAGGACGAGCGCGGGAGAACCTGGATTATGCGGCATGCCGAAGCCGGCAACGATCTCGGCCATCTCCTTTGCCCTCTATGCGAAACGCGCGCGGCGCAAGCGTCCAAGCTTATTCGCCTGCTTGCCGAAAATATCCGATGCGCGACCCTGATGGAACCACATGTTTGGGATCATTGATTGCGGCCATGCGCATGGCTGAACACGTAAGGCCGATTTTTCCGGAGCGTCTTACCTGCACGCGAGCCTGCCCTCGGCAGCGATGAAGGGGCAGCTTGCGACATTATTCCCAGCAACAGACACAGAATTCCCAGCAACAGACACGGAATTCCCAGCAGCAGGCACAGAGCTGCCCAGGGACTGATTGTGCGTGTTCACTTTTGCTGCAAGGGCCGGCGTGATCGGTTCAACGATCAGCAAAAGCAAAAATCCGGCAAAAGCCAAAAGTCAACGCGAGCCGGTGCCCAAGGCACCGGCTGCGCTGTGCGCATAAATTATCGATGACTTGTATCAGATCAGGAACGGGAATCGAGCGAGAGCCCGATGCTGAACGCCTTCTGCCGCGTGGCGCCTTCCGTCCTCTTCAACTTCCTGGCGATCTTCGACGCCGGAGTCTTCCTCTTCGCCATAGTCTTCAGTTCGCGAACCTCGACTGAAGTCCAGGCGCGCCGCTTTTTCGTCCTCTTAGCCATAGAACCTCCCTTTCAAATGAAGGCAGCTTGTATCCCTTGCGGGAGCGAAAGAAAAGCCGAAAGGCGTGATTAAGAACAGATTTGTTGCTGTCGAACCACCTGACGATTTTGCCAGGGCGCCATTTTGTTAGGTTCTCCTTAACAAGATATGAGCGCGGAAGCAAATAATTATTTTGTCGGCCCCCGGACAGTTTTGCCGCAGATGAACAAGTCTGGTCCGGTTGTGCAGCAATAAGGAAAGCCGATCAGATAAAGCAGCGTCGAGCTTGCCGTCAGACGCAACATCAGCGGCGATTTGCCTTGCGACAAGATATTCGCCGCTCGGATTGCGAGCAGCCCTGCGGGCCATTGCGTCGACTTGGTCGAGCAAAATGTTGGGACGCGTTATTCAGCCGGACAGGATCGTCTTCCAGGAACCCGCAGCACTCTCCTGGATTGTCGCTCTCACCCTTCACGACGGATCGAGTGTAAGGAAACGGACAATGTCGGCGACTCGCGACATTACAATTCCGTCACGACATTATTCCGTCCCATTGATAGGCAGCATGCCGGACCGTAGACAATTGGGAGAAATACCGAGTCGGGAGGCCGTGATGACTGTTTTTTCAAGAGGGACGTGGCTGAGTTTTGTTGTCCTTCTGTCACTTTGGTTGGGCTTGAACGCCGGTCACGCCGAAGAGCGCTTTGCGCTCGTAGTCGGCGATTCCCAGTACAAGACCGGAACGCTGGCGACACCGGCCAATGACGCCGGCCTTGTCGCCGATGCGCTCACTGCAGCCGGCTTTGCTGTCACCGGAGCGGCCGATCTCGACCAGGCTACGCTGCGAGAAACGTTTCAGGAGTTCGTCAATCAGGTTTCCGCCGCTGGACCGGATACAGTCGCTCTGGTCTATCTCTCCGGCTATGGCCTGCAGTTCAACGGCGATAATTATTTCGTGCCGGTGGACGCCAATATTCAGCGCGACACCGATGTGCCGCTCCAGGCCCTTCGTGTTTCGGATTTGACGCAGTCGCTTGCCGCGCTGCCGGCGAAGGTAAAAATCGTCATTCTCGATGCCGCGCGGCAAAATCCGTTCGCGCAGACGGGCAATCCGTTGGCAAGCGGGCTTGCTCTGGTCGACCCGATACCCGGCATGGCGATCGCCTATAATGCGGCGCCCGGTACGGTGGGCCCGAACGAGCCCGGACCGTATGGCGCTTATGCGACGGCCTTGACTGAGATGATCGCGGCCGGCGGGCTTTCGCTCGACGACATCTTCGCGCGCGTTCGCCTGCGCGTGAGCGATCTCACACAGGGTGCTGAAATCCCCTGGTATGTCTCGGGGGTCAATGGCCCGTTTTTCATGACCGAGCTTCAGGCCGGTGCACCGCCGCCGCCCAGTGTGACGCCGTACGCCGACATTCGTAATAGACCGTTGCGCGATTTTACCAATGTCAATGACGCCTACGCGGCGGTGCTGACGTGGGATACGATCGACGGCTACCAGCAGTTCCTCGCGCTTTACCCAAATAGTCCGTATGCGCAGCGTGTCGCCGCAATGCTGGCGGTACGCCGTGAGGAAATCATCTGGCGCCGATGTGTCGCCGATGACACGCCGCAGGCTTATTGGTCGTATCTGCGCCGCTACCCGCACGGCCCGCACGCATGGGATGCGCGCCGGCGCCTCGCCATCCTGCGCGCCGCGCTCGAACCACCGCCTAATTTCGCTTTCGTCGACTTCGGCGTGCCGCCGCCGCCGCCCGCCGAATTGGTGATTTTTGATCGGCCGGTGCTGGTCTTTGCCGGGCGCGGCTGGGCGCCGCCGCCGCCGCCGCCGCGGATGTTCCTGCCGCCGCGGCCGCATGAATTCGCGGCGTTGCCGCCACCGCCGCGGCCGAGCGGACGCTTCGCTCTGCCGCTTCCGGGACCCAAGGTCATTCCCGTCTTCGTACGCCCGCCATCTGCGGTACGGCCGCCGCCCGGAATGAGACCACCGGGCGCAGGCCCGCACGGAGGACCAACGCCGATTTCGCTGCCGAAGGCCGTCGAGCACGGCGGCGCCCACGGCGCACCGGTCGGGGGACCGGAACTCCATCGGCCGCCCGTCCCGCCGGCCAGCGCAGGTCCAAATGTCCCGCCGGGGCGCCATGGACCGCCACCGCCACCACCGCGTGCGGCCATCACGCCGGCGCCGCCACCGCCGCATGCGCCGATCGGGCACCCGGCTGTGGTGAAGCCGGCACCACCGCCGCCACACGCGCCGGTCGGGCATCCTGCTGTGGTGAAGCCGGCGCCGCCACCGCCGCATGCACCGATCCAGCACCCGGCTGTAGTGAAGCCGGCACCATCGCCGCCACACGCGCCGGTCGGGCATCCGGCCGTGGTGAAGCCGGCACCGCCGCCGCCGCATGCGCCGGTCCAGCACCCGGCTGTAGTGAGGCCAGCGCCACCGCCGCATCCGGCTGCTAACAAGCCGCCGGAGAAGTGTCCTCCCGGCAAGCATTTGACCCCGCAGGGTTGCAAATAGCCGGAAGATGAGAGGATGAGCGTCAAACGGCCGGCAATCTTGCGATTGCCGGCCGTTTTCAGATCGTCTTCACGCTGTCTACTAACGATTACGCAACGTCCATCACGTAAGGTGAAATGGGACGGGGGAGCGTAGTCGATGCAAATCATTTTTCTGAGTTGCTTTTTTGGCGTCGGCTCCGCCATGGGAATCTGGGTCGTCCTTTCGGCCCATGCTACCGCCGACGAAATCGTGCGCCGCGGCGGCAGGCCGTTCCCACCCGGCGAAGCCTAGCGGTGCCCGCGGCGTGCGCGGCGCTTGCGTTTTGCTCCTTAACATTATCTTTCTGGCCGGCGCCGCAAGTAAGGTCGCGGCGCAGGCATCGCTGCCCTCCTGTCATGGCGCGCAACAGCCGAAACTCGTTGCCGAACTCCTGTTTGGCCGCGACATCGGCAATCGGGTGGGAGTGAGCGAAGCCGCCTGGCGAAGCTTTGTTGCCCACGAGATCACACCGCGCTTCCCCGACGGACTCACCGTCATTGCGGCGACCGGGCAATGGCGCGACCCGGCACGCAAGAGAATTGTGCGCGAGCCGAGCAGGCTTGTCATGATCGTGTTGCCCGGCAACAGCGACGATCAAGCGCGCCTTGCCGCAATCGTCGGCGCCTATAAGCACCGCTTCCAGCAGCATTCCGTCGGCGTCATCCTGCAATCCGCCTGCGCCTCGTTTTAGACGGCCGGGACTTGCAGCCTGCGCCTGCCGTTCCTAATTTGACTCAAGGGAAACGACGGTGTCCAGGAGCGGCCGCGCATGAACGCGTGCATTGATGAGCTTAAACTCGTCGCCCTCGACCGCGACGACATGGAAGTTGTCTCGGCGCATGTCCAGGACGGCTTGGTCCGGCTGGGAGATATCTTGTGGAAGCCGTGCGACCACCGCTTCGTTATGGCGCTTAACCGCTTCGACTGGATGAGTGCCGCGGACGCGACGCCGGTGCAGAAGCCGGACTACCGGCGCTGCCGCACCGCCTTGCGCTTTGAGCGCGTCGTCGGCTGCAAGTGCCGCAATCTCGATCAAACGAACAAAGAGGCGCGGCTAAATCTGCTTGCCGTTGAATTCGCCGAGCGCGACCCGCCCGGTGGTGTCATCACGCTGACCTTCTCGGGCGGCGGCGTCATTCGCCTCGAGGTCGAATGTTTGGAAGCCGAACTCGCCGACCTCGGCGAGGTTTTTGTCGCCGACTGTTGCCCGAACCACTTCGCGGCCAGATCGGTGACGGCGTAGCGCGCCTTTTGCCGAGCGGACGGATCTCGGCTGTGCGTGGGGCGGGTGCTTGACATTGGATTTGTTATAACAAGCAAGTCCTGATACGCCTTCGCGCAGCAACAGGACGTCAGCATGCCGCTCCGCCTCGACACGCGCTCCAGCGATTTTGCGCAAAAATTCCGCGCTTTTCTCGATACCAAGCGGGAGACCTCCGCCGATGTCGAAGCGGCCGTGCGCGCTATCGTCGCCGACGTCGCCGCGCGCGGTGACCGCGCGCTTAAGGATTACACGAAGAAGTTCGACCGCCTCGATCTTGATCAGGTCGGGCTTCGGGTGACGCCGCAAGACATCGCGATGGCGGTGCAGGCCTCTCCACCCAAGGCACTCGCCGCGCTCGAACTCGCCCGCGACCGCATTGAGGCTTTCCATCGCCGTCAAGTACCGGCCGACGACCGCTTTACTGATGCGCTCGGTGTTGAGCTCGGTTCGCGCTGGACGGCAGTCGAGGCGGTCGGGCTCTACGTGCCCGGCGGCACCGCCGCCTATCCGTCCTCGGTGCTGATGAACGCGGTGCCCGCCAAGGTCGCCGGCGTGCCGCGCATCGCCATGGTGGTGCCGGCACCGGGCGGTGAACTCAATCCGTTGGTGCTGGCGGCGGCGAGGCTCGCCGGCGTCGATGAAATCTTTCGCATCGGCGGCGCGCAGGCGGTCGCGGCTTTGGCCTACGGCACGGAGACGGTCGCGCCGGTGGCCAAGATCGTCGGGCCTGGCAACGCCTATGTGGCGGCGGCCAAGCGGCTGGTGTTCGGCAAGGTGGGCATCGACATGATCGCCGGACCGTCCGAAGTGCTCATCGTCGCCGACAAGGACGGAAATCCCGACTGGATCGCCGCCGACCTATTGGCCCAGGCCGAGCACGACGCCAGCGCGCAGGCGATCCTTATCACCGACAGCGAAAATCTCGCCGCCGCAGTCGAGCGTGCGATTGTGGATCAGCTTGCCCGGCTGCCGCGGGAAGAGGTCGCCGGCGCGTCGTGGCGCGATTTCGGTGCGGTTATCGTGGTGCGCGATCTCGACGAGGCATTGCCGCTGATCGACGCGATCGCGCCGGAGCATCTGGAAATCGCCGCCGGCGATGCCGAAAATCTTGCGGCGCGCATCCGCAATGCCGGCGCTATTTTCATTGGCGCGCACACGCCGGAAGCGATCGGCGACTACGTGGCCGGCTCCAATCACGTGCTGCCGACCGCGCGCTCGGCGCGCTTTTCCTCCGGTCTCGGCGTGCTCGATTTCATGAAGCGGACCTCGATCCTCAAATGCGGACCTGAGCAGCTGCGCGCGCTCGGCGACGCAGCGATTGCGCTTGGCGTGGCGGAGGGGCTTGACGCGCACGCCCGCTCCGTCGCGATCCGGCTCAACAGATAGATTAATGCCGCGCGCTCCCCGCAAGGATCAAAGCAAGGAGCAAACCGGCCGCCTGGCCGCCGTAACGGTCGATGAGACATCGATCGGCAGATCGAGCCGGGAAGTCGAGCACGAGCGTGCCGTCGCCATCTACGACCTCATCGCCGAGAACAAGTTTCGTCCGTGCGGACACGACGGCGGGCCCTACACGCTGCAGCTCGGTATTTCGGGCAACCGTCTGGTCTTCGACATCCGTCTCACCGACGGCACTCCGGTGATCGCCCACATGCTGTCGCTGGCGCCGTTCCGCCGCATCGTGAAGGATTACTTCACCGTCTGCGACAGCTACTACGCGGCGATCCGCACCGCGACGCCTGACCGCATCGAGGCGCCCGACATGGGCCGCCGCGCCCTGCACGACGAGGGCTCGCGCATCGTCGTCGAGCGACTTAAGCGCAAGGTCGATCTCGATTTCGATACGGCGCGCCGCCTGTTCACGCTCATCACGGTGTTGCATTGGAAGGGATGAGCGGTCCGGCGCCGTTGCAGGCTGCGCAGTCGGCGCCCTTGGCGGTATTGTTTGCGTGCGGATTGAATTCGGTCCGCTCGCCGATGGCGGCCGGACTGTTTTCGCAAATTTTCGGACGCACGGTTTATGTGGGCTCGGCCGGCGTCCGCAAAGGCGAACTCGATCCATTCGCCGTCACCGTCATGGAAGAGATCGGCATCGACATTTCCAAGCACAAGCCGATCACTTTCGAGGAACTGGAGGAATGGGAGGGGCTCAATTTCGATCTCATCATCACGCTGTCGCCCGAAGCGCATCACCGTGCCCTCGAACTCACCCGCACCAGCGCCGTCGACGTTGAATACTGGCCGACGCCAGATCCGACCGGGCAGGAAGGCAGCCGCGCCCAGATCCTCGACGCCTACCGCGCGCTGCGTGAGCAATTGCTGGCGCGCATCCGCGAGCGCTTTGGCCGGCCAAGCATGGCCAACGAGTAGGCACAAGCGCTGTGTCATTCCAGCTTGATGTTACCCTCGCGCACGATCTTTGACCATTTCGCCCGTTCGGTTTTGATGAAGGCGGCGAATTGGTCTGCCGGTCCAGCCATCGATTCGAACATTTGCGGGTCGAGGAAGCGCGTGCGGAATCCCGGATCGTTGAACACCCGCTGCACCTCCGCGTTCAGCTTCGCCGCGATGTCATGGGGCATGGCGGCGGGGCCAAAGAGACCAAACCATGCAACGGCCTGGTAACCGGGCAGGCCGCTCTCGGCGACCGTCGGAATGTCGGGCGCTTGCGGCAGGCGCTTGGCGCTGCCGATGCCGAGGATCTTGATCTCGCCGGCGCGATAGGGCGGCAGCGCCAGGCTGACGCTCACCGACATCAGATTGATAGTGCCGCTGCGCACATCGTTGAGCGCGGGCGTTGCACCGCGGTAATGCACCGGCGTGAATTTGACGCCAGCCATGTTCTCGAACAATTCGATATTCATGTGCGGCGCGGAGCCGATGCCCGCAGTGCCGAAGGTGAGTTTGCCCGGCTCCTTCTTCGCCAGCGCAATGAGTTCCGCGGCATTGTTGACCGGCAGCGTCCGGTTGGCCAGCAGAGCCTGGTTGATCCGCACCAAGCCGCTGATCGGGACAAAGTCTCTTTCTACATCGAAGGGCAGCTTGCCCTTTGGGTAAATGAGCGGATTGATGACCACGGAACCGGATTCGGCGACCATCAGCGTGTAGCCGTCCGGTTCGGCCTTGGCGATGGCTTCTTCGCCGAGGATGTGTCCCGCGCCGCCGCGATTGACGATGACGACCGGCTGGCCCCAATCCTTGGTCATCTGCTGGCCGAGGGCGCGCGCCACCACGTCGGTTACGCCGCCCGGCGCGGCGGTGACGACGACGGTGATGGGCCGGTTCGGATAAGACTGCGCCTGCGCGAGTGCGCCCGTGCCCATGCCCGCAAGCGCAATGCTCGCAAGCGCAATGAGCGCGAGCACAACGAACTCCCTTGGCCGTCGTTTCATCGTGCGTCCCTCCCCGGGCTCTGGTTTGGGCCACGATAGCATGGCGCGGTGACGAAGGTTTAGGACCTGCGTGGCACGATTACCGGCAGGGGGGAGACTGTGTCGAGGGATGCCGTGTCGACCTGGCAGGACAAAAAAGCGGAACGCAATCGGCAGGCGATCGCGCGCCTGCAGAGGGCGTTGCCGCCGGTCTTTCCGCCTCTCGTGCTGTCACGCGCGCTCGGTCGTCCTTTTGTGCCGCCGACGCCACGGCTTGCGATTGATTCCTATTGGCGCGCGCATCCGCTACGCGCCGACCGGCTGGCGCGGGCGCTCGCGTCTTTGAGCGGTGAGCCCGATGGATGGACCTGGCGGCTCGGCGGCAATCGCAAGAGCGGATTGCCGGCTACGTTCCGCGTGCCGCCGGCGCCCTTTCGCGAACGCACCTTTTCGCGCGGTCCCGGTTTTTGCTGCGTGTGTGGACAGAAAGTTTACCGCTTCGGCTGGCATGCCGATCTGTGGGATGCTGGTCCGAACAAGAAGGCCAACTGGCACTGCGCCTGCGTGATCGCGTGGCAATTTTGGAATGCCCCGAGCGGGGAGGCGCGGCTGCTCCGCCGCTTGCAGGCGCGGCGCTGCACGCAAAGCGGCGTACGGCTGTGGAAGGACGCTGAGGTCGACCATCGGGTTCCGCTGTTTCGCGTCTGGAGCGACCGGCGCGATACACCGTGGCCCAAGCTGCTCGATTATTGGGGCCTGCCCAATCTGCAGGTGATCAACCGGGATGCCCACGCTGCTAAATGCGCCGCCGAGGCGCACGAGCGGAGCGAAGTGCGGCGCGTCGCCGGCGCTACAATCTGATCTCGCCGAGACTGACGCTGGCGCCGAGATTGGCTTCGACCGACTTGACCCGGCCGCTGGCGTAAACCTGCACCGTGTATTGACCGGAATTCTCGTCGAGCTTGTCGAATTTGAAGTCGCCGTAATTGTCGGTCGTCGTGACCGCAACCGAAACCCCATCCTTGACCAACTGCACGCTGGCGCCCTCGATGCATTCGACGACGCCGTTTCTGAGCTCGGAGACCGAGCCGCCGATGAAGCACTTCGTATAGCGCCAGAGGTTGCGGTAATAGACGCGCGGCTTGGTGCCGAGTTCGGATTTCATCACCTCCAGGCCTTCATCGCGCGCCATGCGCGCCATTTCGTCGTCCTCGACCTTGATCGCGCGCATGGCGCCGGTCGGGCAGGATTGCTGGCCGCGGGTCTGCTGCCAGCCCTGGTCGATGAGATGGGCGTCGAAGGTCCAGGCTTGCGGCAGCTGCAATTCCTCGTTCCACCAGATATGGCCGTAAGG
>JASHVN010000040.1 GCA_030044555.1 Xanthobacteraceae bacterium
GCTGATTAAGAGTTCAAAGCGAGCTCTGCGCCATACTTTCCAATTGCACGCGGCGCTGCGACGAGATGCAAGAAGCTCTTTGTTTTTCGTTATTTCTCGCATAGCTTCGTGCTCCTTCGAGTACGGACCTTCGGACTTCTCAGTTCGCCAAGACCGTTTAAAAACCGTTTTAGCGGCATATGGACACTGTTCGTGCCTGACGTTCGGATTCTCTTATCGGACAAAGCGATCTCTCGGTTACCAACGCCGAGAGACGGCTGGTATCTGGCTCGTGACACCGAGCTGAAGGGCTTCTTCGTTGTCGTCGGAAAACGAAAAAGGACGTTTACCGTACAGGGCGATCTCAGGAAGGGGGGAAAGCGCGCGTCAACCATCAGAGTGTCGATCGGCAACACTGGCGAGATGCCCACACGCACTGCACGGGCCGTTGCGAAGGAATATTTGGTGCAGATCAGCAGGGGACGGCACCCCAAGAAGGCACAAGAAAGCAACCCGACGAGCGCCGACCAGAACCCCACCAGCAATGGACCAGCAGCAAGCATAACCTTGAGGCAGGCTTGGGACCGATATTTGGAAGCTCATCTGATCCGCAAAGGCCGCAGCCAAAAGACGATTAATGGCTATCGTGATCACGTCGAACGGATCTTCGCGGAATGGCTTGATACTCCACTACATGAACTCTCAATCGATCCGGTTCGCGTAGCAAAGAAGCACGATAATATTACAAGGGAAAACGGGCTATATATCGCAAATGGCAGCATGCGAACTCTGCGTGCGATTTATAATCATGCTCGCAAGAGCAATAAGGCGTTGCCGCGCGACAATCCTGTTGATGCAGTTGATTGGAATGCAGAGGAGCGCCGAGATACCGGAATGGGGACGAGCGATTTGAAGGGCTGGTTCACAGAGTTGGCGGCCCTCGACAACCCAGTTCGTCGTGAATTCCATCTCTTCACGCTTCTGTCTGGCTCACGGACCACTGCAGTGCAGCAGATACAGCCTGAGCACATCGATTTTCGGCGACGCACACTGCATATTCCCAGACCAAAGGGCGGAAAGAAGAAAGCGTTTGACATCCCGCTATCACGCGAGATGATCGTGTGCCTCATCCGAGTCATTCGGTTCGGCAGGAAGATGTATCCGGCACAGGCGCTAAATTGGGTTTTTCCGGCCGACAGCAAAACGGGGCATTTGGCGGAAACAAAAGAAGACCGTCAAATATTATCGAAGTGGGGTAACGACCTTCGTCAGACCTTTCGAACCATGGCAACGGCAGTCGGGGTTTCAGAGATGGATGCCAAGCTACTAATGAACCATGCCATCGGCGGCGTGAACGCGGGCTACATCACTCGACACAAGCTTCTTCAAAGCTATCTGCGCAACCAGCAGCAGGCAATTAGCACCGCTGTGTTTGCGGCTTTGGGCAGCTCACTCAATGGAAATCAAGCTTTGCGAGATTGGCTCGGGCGTGGGGCGATCCGACGAGCCATTCAGGGAGATCAGACGATTTCGGCCGATTTCGCTGAAGAACAAGAAAGAGGGCTGTAGGCTGCCTGAGTTACGAGGCGATATACTTGGCAAATGGTAGGGCGTCTGAGCGCCGAGCTTCGGGGGGTTTGAGTCAGCGGATAACTATAGCGCGAGCCCCCCGTCGATAGCGACATTCTACTACCCGCCCAGAACGGCCGAGTTGGCAAATCCGACCTTCGCCGATGCCATTTCCCTGCTCCGCGAATTCTTGCCTCCGAAGGAGAGGTCAGGGGTTCGATTTCGTGGAGGCACCCGCATTCAAACTCTAACTCGTTGCGAGCGCGTTATGACCTTGCTGTGCGGATTTGCCGCTATACTCATTCGTGTACCTGGCCCCAAATGCGATCGGGGTCGCTTCTCACAAACCTATTCTGGCACATGGTTTCTCATGGTCGCTCGCTGTAGACTCAGCTTATGGCGTCCGAAGATTCGCATTCTGCATCGCAGCAATTGGGAGAAAGCCCACACCGTAGCAGACATGCCAATTGGTCGAAACTGACCCCATCGCTACCGTGCTAGGTATCATTTTGGCGTGATGCATAACCGATCTTCAGATATACACCGTTGAGCTTAAGAATATCCGCCGAGTATGTTGCGGAATCGAGCGTCACCCGGAGGCGCCCGTCATGAAGTTCGCATTCGCAGCCTTTACCGCCTCGTTCTGTCTCGTCGTGTTGACAGCAAGCGCGCAGAACGGGCCTAAGCAATCCGCGTCACCGCAGCCAACGAGGCCCACCGACTTTCCCGGCCTCGGCGAAATCATGACGCTGCAACAACTGCGTCACATCAAGCTATGGTTTGCCGGGCGTGCAGGAAATTGGGCGCTTGCCGAGTATGAGATCGGCGAGCTCAACGAAGGCTTCGAGGATGCGGACCAGTTGGTTGGCGGCGGTACCGTCGAGAAAATGGTCGGCGCGCCGATCAGAGAGATCCAGAAAGCGGTCGATGAAAAGAACAGCGCGGCGTTTACCGCCGCTTTCGACAGGCTTACTGCCGGCTGCGACAGCTGTCACCGTGCGCTCGGTCGCCCATTCATTGCGATCCAACGTCCGACGTTGCTGCCCTACAGCGACCAATCGTTCACGCCAATGAAGTGACGATGCCATGCTTGGGTAGGGCGGAAGTCCGCCGACGCGCGGCGTGCGTTTCTTGCAAGACGGCACCGGCGTCCCGCAACAGTTGCCTGCTGCGAGAGCCGGCCGTCATTGACCAGAAAATCAGGACGATGGAGTCGTGATAAGATTTCTGAGCTTGGCGAGTGCTGTCGCGTCCTTCTCCTGGTACGGTATCACCGTGTCGAATTTCTCGTCCGCGGTCATCAGATAGATCATGGCCGAGTGATCCATGAGATAACTGCCGTCGCTGGTCGGGATTTTCTTGTAGTAAACACGATATTCCGTGGCGATCTTGGCAATTTGCGCCGGCGTGCCAGTGAAGCCGCGAATGTGTTTGTCGAAGGAGTCTACGTAAGCGTGCATCACCTTCGGCGTGTCCCGTTCGGGATCGACGGTCACGAACACATAATTGAGTTTGTCGGCATCCGGCCCGAGTGCCTTGATCCAGCGCGACAAGTCAAACAGTGTTGTTGGGCAGACTTCCGGGCAATAGGTGTAGCCGAAGTAGATGGCGTAAGGCTTGCCGGCAAGCGTCTTCTCCGTCACGGTTGCACCGGTATCGTCGACTAGCGTGAACGGCCCGCCGATGGAGGCCACGCCTGCGGCCCGCCCGATTTGCTGCGGCGCGATCACCACCAATGTGAACACAAGCGCGATCACGGCGAAGCCGGCAACGCCGGCTGCAGCCGTGATAACCCACTGACGCGCCCGCATCACTTCATCTCCATATTGCCCATGCCGCCCGACTCGTTACCTTGCATTCCTTCCATTCCACCCATGCCGCCTTTGCCGGCTTGAGTTGCGCCGATAGCCTGTATCGGAACGGTGATGGAGACGTTGCCGGCCTTGGCGAAGGTGAGCGTGAGCGGCAGGGTCTGCCCCGCGATCAGCTGTTTCTTCAGTCCGATGAGCATCACATGGTAGCCGCCGGGCTTGAGCGTCACCGATCCGCCGGCCGGTATTGCGAGACCGTCGACGAGTTGACGCATCTTCATGACCCCGTTGACGACCGACATTTGATGAATTTGAACCTTGGCGGCGACGTCCGAAGACGCCGCGGTGAGACGATCCTGGTCCTTGGTCTTGTTAGTGAGCGTCATATAGACGGCGCCGGTTATAGCGCCGGCGGGCGTCGCCCGCGCCCACGGCTGTTCGACGGTAATCGTGGATGTTCCGCCGGCTTGCGCAAACGCGGCAGGCGCGACTGCAGTCAGGATCGCTAACATGGCAAACTTGGATAAGAAGCGCATTGTGTCCTCCGAAAGCGCATGCGTGATAGCTCCGCAGCTGCGGAGCGGGTGCGAGCATCAGACAGCGTCAGACGGAGAATGCGGGAGGCGCGCGCGGCGTCCCCGCCATGCGGCGGAACTGAGGGACGAACTCCACGTCGCTGATGCGATCCGCTACCGGAGCTATCGGCTCACCCGCATAGAGCGGAAATGTCGGAGCTGCCGCCACCAAGGGGATATAACCGGCGCTTTGAGCTGCGACGAAGCAGAACGGGCAAAATGGCGTAGAATCAGGATTTTGCCGGTCGCTGGCCGGCGTTCCCGCCGAGGCATGACCGCAGATGACAGTGACGTCAGGCCCGGGTGCCGCCAACGCAGACATACCAAGCCCTACGCTCGCCATCAGCGCTTGAATCGCCAGCGAATAAGCGATCCAAAGCGCGAGGAGGCGGCTCGATCTTTTCGACCGGATAGATCGACGGAGCCAGAACATCGCTATGAATTTGGCATGTAAACGTCCCGCCTGCCATTAAATTTGCAGGCGACTTGAGATCCGGTCGCGACGGCACGGCTTTCCAGCGCGCCAATTCTTGCCAAGTCTAGGGCCTTCCCAAGGTCCTGAATTCCTGCCAAGCCTGTCTGTCGCCCTTGCACCGCTCTGCGGCTGTCGCACAAGGGCGATTTGCCGCAGTGCAGGGCGTTTAGCCCAACTTCGCAGTACAAAGCGGTGCCGGCCATCCAGCAGCCAAGTATAAAACTAAAATTGTTACGGTTCCGCCCCCGAAGCAAATCAGTAGCCACAGCGCCGCGTGGCTGATTTGCCGCCGCAGTATCCCACTTCGCGGAGCTGTCTTCACCCTCATCAGCATGCGCTTTTTTTGACGTTGTGCCGCACCTGCCAGAAACTAATTCACGCGGTGCGCGACAACAGCTGCAGCAATCTCGTAAATCCTCGTTTGCTCAAATTTCCTCACACGCCTGATCCCACACGCCTGATCATTGCAGCAACCTGATCGCATTGGTCCGCCGCGTACTACCCTCTTAACCGCTCATGGGGGCCACGGTTCCCGACTACGGCGATCGGCGCCGTTGCGGCGGACATCCCAAAATCGGCGTCATGCGCCGATCGGCGACATCGCCGGCGGTAACTTTCCGGTCAAGCGCGGGACGTCAGAAAATCAACACACCACGTGCTAACAGCGCCGTAGACTTTCGCTCTGGCCAAGGAATTTTTTTGCGCTTACTATGTTCTTACTTCCGCCGGTTGTCCCAACCGAGGACTGGCTTCGTGTACGAGCGCTTCGCCAAAAGGTCGTTGTTGCGGCGCGTGGTCGCGTTGACGGCCGCTTACGCGATTGCGCTCTCGAGCCTGATCGCGAGTTTTAGCGCGGTTCGCGCCG
>JASHVN010000320.1 GCA_030044555.1 Xanthobacteraceae bacterium
TACGATCACCTGGCTGGCCAGGTCGGTGTCGCTGTTACCGATGCACTTGTGGCCATGGGGCACATCGTACTCACCGAAGAAGGCGGTGAGGTCACGTCTTCGGGCGGGCGTTTCCTTTCCGCGTTCGGCGTTGATCTGAGGCCGCGGACTCGGCGGATTTTCTGCCAGCCTTGTCTCGACTGGAGCGAGCGTCGCTATCACATCAAAGGACTCGTCGGAGCGCGGATTCTGGATCGTCTATTGGAGCTCGGATGGCTCAAATGTGTGTCGGGCAGCCGTGCACTCCAACTCACGTCCTCTGGAAGGGCGGGGTTGTCTGAAATCTTCCAGATCGAGATCAACGACGAGACGTGTGCCAACCGGTTGATTATGCGACCCACGACGGCTGACAGCCTGGGCTGAGCGAAGCGTCATCTCGCGCAAATGCTGCGGGTCTTCGTTTCCACTTTTCGACGATTCTGGGTTGGCCGAGTCTGCGATTAGAGCATGATCCCGAAAAGTGGATACCGGTTTTCGGAAAAGATCATGCTCTAACAATAAGCTAGAGCGGGATAACGATTCAAAGAAAACCCATCCCGCTCTGGCCCAACGCGGTGCGGTGGCTTGCGGCGGGCTGAGCATGCACCGAATTTGTCTGACGACGTTCTAGCTCGTAGTCGCCGTTGACATATCTGAGCGTCGCGAGGAGCTTTGGCCGCGACGCTTTGTTTTGGGTAGCGGGCAGCCGTGTTCTTGAATCGACTCTGGGATGACAGCGACGGCGTCATCCTCCCTTACGTTGCGATCATGCTCGTCGCCATGCTCGGCCTTTTCGCACTGGCGGTCGATGCGAGCCGCTTGATGCTCCTTCAAACGCAGGTGCAGCACGCCGCCGACGCGCTGGCACTTGCGGGCGCGGCCGAACTCGACCGCCACCCGGACTCAATTATCCGCGCCCAGGCCGCGATCCATGACCTTGTGGCCAACCCAGTCCAAGGTGCCGAAATTGATCGAGTCGCCGAAGTCGCAGGCATTGATTTCTTGCGCTCGTTGCCACAGAGCGATGATCTGCTGGTGACCAGCGCCAATCTGACAGACGACCCGACCTTGGCTGCCTATGTGCAGGTCACTGTCAAGCCGGTCTCGCTCGCCATGTTATTTCCCATGTCGCTCATGCCCGGGCGCCGGACTGTCGGCATCGGCGCCCAAGCTGTGGCGGGTTATGACCAAATCGTCTGCAAGGCTGCCCCGATCTTTGTCTGCAACCCCTACGAAAGTCCCGGCATGACCTATTTCCAGGCGACCCAGGCTCTCCTTGCTGCAGACCAAGCGTCAGCGTCTCATAGTCGGCTCATCCGGCTTGCCCGCAGCCAATTGAACAGCAGCTATAGTGCCGGCGATCTCGGCTATCTTGCGCCCGCGACCGGCTATCTGCCGGCGAGTGCGTGCGGCCCCGGCGGCGAGGCCGGCATACCGCAGGCCTTGGCGGCAACAAATGTAGCAGCCTGCTTTCGGCTCAGCGGCGTGCATCTCGTGCCGAGTGACGACCAGCCCGCCATGGACGGCTTGAATACCCGCTTCGACCTTTATGCCAATGGCTTCCATTCTTGCCACGGGTATCCGCCCGACACCAACGTGCGCAAGGGGTACACGGCTACCTATAACGCGGACTGGTGCAATAATGCCATTCCAGCCAATCCCGGATGGCCGATGCCGGTCGCTGCCGCCGCAGCCTTGCCCGTCGATCAGAATATGATCAACACCGGCACTCAGTCCTTGAACCCCCATGTGATCTTGGGCTCGGGCGTCTGGGATTGTGCCACCTATTGGAGCATCGCACACGCTGTCGGACCCGGTAAGAATTCTCCCCCTCCCGGATGCACAGCCGCAGCGACGATCACGCGATACAGCGTCTACCAATACGAACTCAATTTTCTCGACGACAGTTCGCTGGGTGGGGAATTCGGCGGCCCGCGCTGCGTCGCTCCAGGCGTTCCGGGTCGGCGGATTATCACTGCCGCCATCGTCAATTGCGGCAGCAACCCGGTGCCAGTGCTCAATTATGCCCAGAGCGTTCCTGTGGCAGCGTTCGGGCGCTTCTTCTTAACGTTGCCTGCCACAAGCGGCGCCGCCGACGGCAATCCCTACGCCGAGTTCGTCGGCTTGGTAAAGCGCTCGGATCCAAGCAGCAAAGACATGGTGCAACTCTATCGATGATAAAAGGAAGACGCTCCGTAAATGCGCGTGCGGCGTCGCATTTCATCTGCGGCATCGATAGCAGGCTCGCGCTGTCTCATTCGATCACCTGGTCGGCGGCGAGAATAAGCTCTTGGGGCACCGCCAGCCCGAGCGCTTTCGCGGTTTTCAGATTCACCGCAAGCTCGATCTTGCTCGACAGGATCACCGGTAGACTCGCCACGCTGGTGCCTCGGAGGAGACGTGCGACGTAGGCACCGCACTGACGGTTCGCATCTTCGATGCTGGGGCCATAGCTTATGAGTCCGCCGCTGACCGCCCAGGGGCGCAGGTTATAGAGCGCTGGAATTTTTCGGCCAGCGGCCGCAGCGATGATCTGATCGCGAAGGCCTATGAATTGCTCGTCGCCACTGACGATGATTGCGTCCGCCTTTGCGTGGACGAGCGCCGCGAAAGCTCTATCCAATTCGGCGGCGCCGCTTGCATGAACCGGCCGGAAGGTCAGCCCGAAGGCACGGGTCGCAGTCTCGACCTCTTTGCGTTCGTGTTCAGCAAGGGAATTGTCGGGGCCGCACAGATAGCCGATCACTGCAGCCTTGGGCGCCAGCGCATGCAGCATCTGCAACCTTTTCATCGCGTTCGCCGATACGGGAAATGCGACGCCGGTAACGTTGCCGGCCGGCGGATCGAGGGTGCGCACAAGGCCCAGCTTCAGTGGATCGCCGGCGCAGCTGAAAGCAATCGGAACAGTCGTGGTAACCGCTTTGGCCGCCAGCGCGGCTTGTGCGTCCGCAAAGATCGCCCCGACCTTGCGTCCGATCAGATCGGCCGCAAGCGCCGACAGACGATCAATGCGGTCTGCGGCCCAGCGATATTCGACCGCGACATTCCAACCCTCGAAATAGCCGGCCTGTCTCAATCCGTTGCGGAATGCAGTCACGTAAAATGCAAATCCGGTGGGCGACCTGCTGCTAAGAAAACCGATTGTCGGCATTCTCGGCTGGGCGCGGGCAACGCTCGGGCCGGCCAAGGTCGCTCCGCCGATGACGCCGATCAATTCGCGCCGGTTCATTCGATTATTTCACTGGTTTGGTGATTTATGCCGCTGTGCCCTGCCTGCCGCGATTATTTTCCCTCCGTGATCGGGAAAATGCTACCCTGAAGTGCACTTTCAAAGCCTTCACAGGCGAAGCGTAGCAAGTCAGTAGGGAGGGAGAAATGCAGCAGTTTAAGCTAGCAGCTGTCGTGCTCGGCCTCGCGACCGGGCTTGTTGGGGCCGCACCCGCCATGGCGTGGGACCGCGGCCAAGTCCAGTTACTTACAGTTCTGCCCGATTTGAAGTCGGGCGCGCCAAGCAGCGTCGAAGGGCTCACGGTCGGGCCCGACGGCAATATCTATGTGCCCTCGTTCGGTTTCAATGCAACGGGAGCGACCACCGGATCAGCGGACCTGTTCGTCATCAGCCCGTACGGTCAGGTCATCAATCAAGTCACGATGGTACCCTCGAGCCAGAGCTCGAATTGCGTGCCCAGTCCCCACATGCTCGGACTTAGGTTCAATCCGGTGACCAACGCGCTGTGGGTGCTGGACTTCGGGGCGGGTAACGTCCTTGAGGTCAATCCGAAGACCGGGCTATCAACTTGTTTGAACACAAACGGACCGATTGCCAATTCCGGCCTCAACGCGCTGGTCTTCGACCCAGCCGGAAACGGCTATGTGTCGGACTCGTTCAACGGCGTCATTTGGCAGATTCCGCGCTTTGGCGGCAAACCGGTTGCGTGGAGCTCCGGTCCGTTACTCGGGCCGGGAACGGGTCTCACGCCGCCGTTCGGCGCCAACGGCGTTGAGTTCAACAATGAACACACGATGATGTATGTGGCCGACACCGCGTTTCACCAGATCATCCAGATCCCGGTGACGCTCACCAACGGCACCGCCGCCGCCAGCGGATCTCCGTCAATCTTGATCACCGGCATCAATGCGCCGGACGGCATCATGGTCGACCGCAATGACAACATCTGGATTTGCGCCAACCAGGAAGATGAGATCGTCGTTATCAACAAGAGCGGCAAGGTGATCGCCAAGCTTGGCGATTTCTATGGCATCGATCAGAACGGCGTCGCCAAAGGCTTTCTGTTCCCGGCGAGCCTCGCCTTCAGTCCGGA
>JASHVN010000321.1 GCA_030044555.1 Xanthobacteraceae bacterium
GTTCATCTGTCGCGGGTCAATTACGATCCGCTCACCGATTTGGTGCCGATCAGCAAGGTGGTCAGCAGCCCGATCATTTTAGCTGCCAACCCCAAGGCGGGCATCGCATCGATCCCCGATTTGGTCGCGGCTGCGAAGGCGAAACCGCTGAGCTACGCTGTTTCATATCTCGGCTCATCGTCCTATCTGGCGGGCGAGTTGCTCAAGCGCCAACTCGGGGTGACGATGCAAGCCGTGCCCTATCACGGAGGCTTGCCTGCCGCCGCTGCGATCGCGGCCGGCGAGGTCCCATTGGGATTGCTGGACACGGCGTCCATCCTGCCGATGATCGGTAACGGCCAGGTTATCGCCTTGGGCGTGGCCGAGCCTGTGCGGACGCAGTCCATGCCCAATATTCCAACGTTACGGGAGGCCGGCGTCCCCAACTTCAGCGCCATGTCGTGGCTTGCGATGTTCGCGCCGCGCGGCACGCCGAACGACCGCGTTGCCAAGCTCAACGCAGAAATCGCCAAGATCGCTGCGATGCCTGATGTGCGAAAGGTCCTGTTCGCCGCCGGCCTCGAGCCCGCTACCAACAGTCCGGGCGAGATGCGCAGCATCATCGAAGCGGACTACAAAAAATGGGGCCAGTTGATTCAGACGACAGGCCTCAAGGCGGAGTAATCCACGTCCCATCGGATACGCGTGACGAGGGCTCAGGCGGCGCTGCGCATGTCCTCGAGGATCATGTCGGCCCCTTTTTCGCCGATCATAATAGCGGCGGCGTTGGTGTTGCCGGACACCACCGCCGGCATGATCGACGCATCGACCACGCGCAAGCCGGAAAATCCGCGCACGCGCAGCCGTTCGTCGACCACTGCTTTCGGGTCCTGGCCCATGCGGCAGGTGCCGACGGGATGATAGGTGGTGGAGCCGCGGCGGCGGATGAAATCCAGTAACGCGTCGTCGTTGTCACATTGCGCTCCGGGCTCGATCTCCTCGGCGATGTATTTCGCCATGGCGGGAGCCTGAAAAATGCGACGCATGGCGCTGACGCCGGCGACGATCGTGTCGCAATCCTTCTGTGTCGCCAGATAATTCGGATTGATGGCCGGCGCCTCGTGCGGATCGGCGGATTTGATGCGCACGTAGCCGCGGCTCTCCGGGCGCAGCAGCACGCAATTGCCGGTCACGCCGGGGAACGGGTGCAGGTCGCCGCCAATATTCTGCGCCGAGAACAGCGAAATCGAGCACTGCGAATCCGGTGTTGCCGCGGTCGGCAGCGCGCGGATGAAAACTGCGGACGAGACCGCCGGCACGGCAAGATAGCCGCGGCGCGTGAGAATGTAGTGCAGGCCATGCGCAAGCTTGGTGCCCCAGTTGCGCGTCACGTTGTTGACCGTGGTCGTTCCCTTGCAGCGCAGCATGATGCGGCCGGAAATATGGTCATTGAGATCGTCGCCGACCCCGGGAAGATCGGCCACAACGGCAATGCCGTGCGATCGAAGCAGCGACGCCGGACCAAGCCCGGAAAGCTGTAACAGTTGCGGCGAATTGAACGCCCCCGACGCGACGATCACCTCGACATTAGCGCGGGCGCCGCATTTGCCGTCCCCGGCCAGATATTCCACGCCGGTTGCGCGCCGGCCATCGAAGACGATGCGGGTGGCGAGCGCTTCCGGAACCACCTTAAGATTGGGTCGACGCTGCGCCTGCCGGAGATACCCGGCCGCAGTCGACGAGCGCACGCCGTTCCGCATCGTGGTCTGGTAATAGCCCGCGCCTTCCTGCACCGCTCCATTGAAGTCATCATTGCGCGGATAACCGCATTGCACCGCGGCTTCGACATAGGCGACGGCGAGCGGATGCCGGTCGCGCAAATCCGAAACCCCGAGCGGCCCGCCGGCGCCGTGAAATTCATCGGCGCCGCGCTCGTTGTCTTCAGCTCTACGAAAATACGGAAGGACGTCGTCGAAGCTCCAACCGGCATTGCCGAGCTGCCGCCAATGATTGAAGTCCTCGGCCTGTCCGCGGATATAGATCAATCCGTTGATCGAACTGGAGCCGCCCAACACCTTGCCGCGTGGCGCGATGACGTTGCGGTTGTGGCAACCGGACTGCGGCTCAGTCTCGTAGCACCAATTATAACGATGATCGGTGAAAAGTCTGCCGAAACCGAGTGGAATGTGAAGCCAAGGGTGCCAGCTGCCTGGGCCCGCTTCCAACAAAAGAACGCGATGCCGGCCCGACGCGGTCAGTCGATTGGCCAGCACACATCCGGCACTGCCAGCCCCCACGACAATGAAGTCGAAGGTTTCCGAATTCGGTGCGCGTTCTTCCGGAGCCATAACGCCTCTGCGCTCGTACCGTCGTCACCGGCTGACTAAGCTTTCAAAGACCTAGGGTATGGCTTTCAAAGATCTAAGGTATGCCGTCCACGGTGGCGACACCATTTTAGCATAAAGATTTCAAAGAAACAGTGTCACTGGTGTGATCGCTCCCGAGTGCCTGCGCGCCTTTGCGAGCGCGCATCGCCAATGGCGCGATACCAAAGAGTTCGGGAAGACATCACAGGATCAAACCGATGAAAAATGTAACTGCGTCCATAGCTGCTGCAGTCGCTGTTTTGTTGCTCGGTGTAACGATATCGCCTGCTCAGACGCCGGCGCCAGCCAAAGTCGCCGACACCTCGAAAGGAAAGACATTCGTCGATCCTCACGGGATGACACTCTATACGTTTGATCGCGACGTCGTGCCTGGCAAATCGAATTGCAACGGCAAATGTGCGGCCAACTGGCCGCCCTTCACGGCCACAGCCAGCGCCGTGACTATGAATGACTGGACCATCATCGTGCGCAATGATGGCTCCAAGCAATGGGCCTACAAGGGCAAGCCGCTCTACAGGTGGATGGACGACCAGAAGCCGGGAGACATTGACGGCGATGGGCGCAACAATGTCTGGCATGTTGCGGCACCCTGATAACGACGGGACATACCCAGGAGTTCGGCCAAGGTTGGCTGCCCAACCTTGGCTGCCGCGCTCGCTCCTCCACGCGCAAGAACGCCGCGCGAGTCACGGCGAGCGCGGCGCCGCTCCTTCTGTGAATTTGAATAGCATGCCGGTCTCGACCGGGCTTGGATGTCCATTGATCTCGTAAGGCTTGAGCTTCCACTGGTATAGCGCCTGTTCGATGCTGCGCCGCTGCTCGGCCGTCGCGTGTATGACATGCACGTGTTTTACGTTGCCCTCAGCGTCTGCGATAATCCGTACCGGGATGGGAACGAATTTAGGTCCCACGGAGGTCGGGTCTACTTTGTGGAGGATATTATCACCCACCGCATAATCGGGTACGCACGGGGGCGGACCGCCCTTCCCGGCTGCTGCGAGGGAGAGACTATCGACGCTGTGGACGAGGCCAGCCAACAGATTCCGATCTCGCGTTGTTATATTGAAGCTCAATATATGGCAGCGGCTTTCGGTGCTGATCGCCGCGCGATAAAGACCCACACCGCTGTAGTCCACGCGATAGAGAAGATGGTCCGCGACTTTGACCGCCGTCAATTCGCGATCAATCGTCATGCCCCCAATATGCGATACGGCGTGCTGAAAGTCGCGCGCGATGTCGGCCGCGCTGCCGTGCGTATTGGTGCCAAAGAATTTGTCTTGCGCTGCAATTAAAATCGTCCCGTTTGCCTGGGATCGCGGAACCAATTCAGCCAACACATAGTAGGCAGACTGCGACGGATCGGGCCCGGCTTCTCCGGCGGCCCAGCCTTGCGGCATCTGATAGGTCAGGTTGAAATAGTCATTGATATAACTTCCGTTCGCGACCCTTCCATCTTCGGGATTCGATTGGAAAAACGTCATGGTGCCGCGAGGAATTATCGCGGCACCATGTTGCCAAGCAAGCCAGCCTACGACACAGATCGCTGCCGTCATACACGCGAATCGCACAGGACGCATCGCAGGCCACCGAACTCACAGAGCGCGCAGAAAATTGATCAGCGCCTGCTGATCGGTCGCACTCAACATATTGAAGTTGTTGATTACCGTATTGGCTTCTGAGCCGTTGCCGGCGTGGTCTTCGATCGCCGTGACGATGTTGTTGGTGCGGCCATCATGCAGGAAGAACAGACGCTGACCCACGCCCCACAATGGCGCGCTGCGGAACTGGTCGCCAGTCGCAACGCCTTGCGTAACCCTGTCGGCAAGTCCCGTTCCCATATCGTGCACGGCAAAGTCGCTGAAGGGTTGGAATGTCACGTTGGTTGCCGCAGGACCAAGTTCGGAGTTGCCGGTGGTCTGGTTGATGGTGTGACAGGCGTTGCATCCGATATTCTGAAAGATCTGCTCGCCTTGTTGGAAAGCGGCCGATGAAATTGAAGTCGAACTCGCGGACGTCGCAGACGTGGACGACGTTCCCGCGGCCGCGGAGAGAACGCTCGTAGGATCGGCACTCGCCACCTGTGTCGTCGCTGTTGACGAAGTCGACGCGGATGAGGCCGACGTGGTGCCGGACACCGCCGGGGTCGGCGGAGCCGTCATGCGCATAAATGCGGCGAAGTTGACGATGTCAGAGGAGAAGTCCGACGCGGGGCTGTCGCTGGCTGCGGGGCTATCCGTCAGATTGGTCGTATCCTCCGGAAGCGGGTTGAACAGACAATCCGAGGGCGGGTTCAGCCGCTTCTCGGGAAAGCCATCGTTGGTCACGCCCATCTCGACATCGTAGGCTTCGGCGGCAAAGACCAGCAGCGACGGGTTCTGCGCTTTCCAGCCGAAGCGGGTGATGTTGCCGGTGTTGCCGCTGGTATTGAAGTTTCCGGAAATGCCCAACGAGGACTTCTGTTGGTTGGCGCTATTGAATGCCGTTTCAAGTGCAGTGTCGGAGGTGTTTTCCACCAATCCAAGCCCGAACAGGGGTGTAGGTATTCGGAAGATCACATTGTTCTGGGCGAGCTCGGCGGCAAAGTTAGGTTGCTGGGCGGTGCAACCCTGCGCATCTGAGCGGCCGGTGATTACGAAAAGATCGTGCACGCCGCCATCCGGCGTTCCGTTAGGATTAAGCACGAAACGCGCTTCGCGTATCGGACCAGTCGCGGTAACGAACGATGGCACGACATTCTGAGCGCCATCCAATGTGGCGACCGCCACCTCCGGATTGGTCGCGGGACTGCTGCCGCCGGTGGCCGGTGCTGCATGACAACCGGAACAGCTATTAAGATTAAAGAAGGGACCCAGTCCACTGGGAACTGCATCGACCTCTTCAAATCTGTTGGTTTCGGCGGCATTGAAGAAAGCCAGTTGCGCCGTGCTGAGGCCGGTAAGCGGACCTCCGGCGCCCGCGGGGCCGCCTCTTACGCCTGGATCGACTGCCTGAGGCGGGTCTCCCCCGCCTCCACCGCCACCTCCACCGCCGCCACCACCTCCCCGGCCTCGATTGAATTGGTCTTGCGCGAATGCAGGTCCCGGGCAAACGGCTGTACCCAACATCACTATCGTGCTTGCAAGTAACAGTATCCTCCACGCAGATTGTGATCCTGTCATAATCGCCTCCACAGCGTTATTGACGCGATCGTTAGCAAACAATCACTCAGTGACTTATTTAGGACCTGAACGGGGCGTTGCGACGTTAACAAGTCGACGATCTAAAAATGATGCAAATAAATTCATCGCGTAGTCTTACTCATTGTCGGAAATCGGACGTGCCACTGCGCGCATGGAGCCGCAACTGCGCGAGCCTGACTCACATTCTGCGCGCGACGTCTCTCAGTTGGAGAGCGAGGTGCCGTAAAATACAAGCCACAGCGCCGGGCATAGAAACGCTCCGAATGGCACTTTCGTAGATGCGTCCACGACCTCGCCGCGCAGACGTACGAGCATGACAGCTGCGAGCGCAGCGACGGACGCCAGACCAAAACACAGCGGTATTTTGTCAAGCGGAAGCCAGGCGCCGACTGCTGCCGCCAGTTTTACATCGCCAAAGCCGAGACCTTCGCGCATCCTCAGCTGAGCGTAACACCATCTCAGCGAAGCGAGCGAAAGAGCGGTGCCCGCCGCCCGTGCCATTGCGGCGGCGGTCGCGGACCAATGGTCAAACGGATAGAGCGCCGCCGCGGCGAGAATGCCGCATCCGAGCGCGCCCCAGGTGACGGCGTTCGGCAGCAGGAACGTCCGCGCATCCACACCCGCGCCGACAATCATAAGCCAACCCAGTATTGTGGACGCAACGGCAGTTTGCCACGGCAACATCAGGGCCGACACGATGGCAATCGCCCCGCCGACGCCAACGAAGATCGCCAAATCAGGATGCGGATTTTCCTTGAGCGGCCGCCTCATCTATCGCAACTGCGCGCCCGATGAGCCGTGTTCGGCATCAGATTGAGTCGCCTCGCCTCTTATGACCGAACGAGCGTTCTTCATCGACTGGAGCTTCTCGCGGAATTCCTCCGTTACCGCGCGGGCGTCGAGGCTGTTTCGAATGAGTTGCGGTCTGACGAAAATGATGATTTCCGAGCGCGTCTTGGTGTCGTTGGTGGTGCCAAAGAGCGGCGCCAGGAATTTAAGATCGCTCAGTCCAGGTATCCCAGACTGATTATTTTGCGTGTTGTCGCTGATCAGGCCGCCGAGCAGAACGGTTTGGCCGCTCATGACCGACACGGTGGAGTGAAGCCGCCGCTCCGAAATGGTCGGCGTCAAGGTTGCTTGGCTATTATTATTATTATTCTCGACACCCGAGACCTCCTGATCAATCTCGAGCTCGATGCTTCCGGTGGCGTTAACGTGCGGCAGCACCTTTAGAATTACGCCGGTATTGTATAATTGAATCGTGTTTACGATCGGCGTGTTCGAGCTGGACAGTATCGTCGCCGAGCCCGTCGAGATTGGAACTTCATCGCCGACCTGCAGGAGCGCCGGCTCGTTGTCCATGGCCACGACCGAAGGCGAGGAAAGCACTCTGACATCGGTGACGCTCGAAAGCGCACTCAAGATCACCTTGGGGTTCGATTGGGA
>JASHVN010000041.1 GCA_030044555.1 Xanthobacteraceae bacterium
GCCCGCGGCGGCATCATGGTCGCGCTTTCGGAAAAATTTAAGCTTCCGGTGCACTTCATCGGCGTCGGCGAGAGCGTCGAAGACCTGGCGGCGTTTTCGGCGCGCGATTTCTCCCGCGCCATCGCGGGGCTCGAAGACTGACGCAACCCCCGCCGCAGCCCCTTGCCGCAACCCCCTTGCAGGGGCGCGCCAGGCCGCATTACCTGTCGCGGCACAATCGCGCCACGTGCGCCAAAGATCGGTTCAGATGGAAACAACGACAAAACCGCAGCTCAATCCGCTTCTGAAACTCGTGCTCGATCTCGGGCCGCTTTTGCTGTTTTTCTTTGCCAATTCCCGCTACGGCATTTTTGCCGCCACCGCGACCTTCATGGTGGCGGTGCTCGCCGCGCTCGCAGTGTCTTACGTGATGACGCGGCACCTGCCGATCATGCCGGTCGTCACCGCGATCATTGTCGTGGTGTTCGGCGGCATGACGCTGATCCTGCACGACGCCACGTTCATCAAGGTCAAGCCGACCATCATCTATGCGCTGTTTGGCGCCGTTCTGCTCGGCGGCCTTGTCTTCAACAAGCCGCTGCTCGGCATAGTCTTTGATTCGTTGTTTCATTTGACCGATGAAGGCTGGCGCAAGCTTACCTGGCGCTGGGCGATCTTTTTTTTCGTGCTTGCCGGGCTCAACGAGGTCGTCTGGCGCAACGCCTCGACCAACGTCTGGGTCGACTTCAAGGTGTTCGGCGTAACGCCGTTGACGTTTGTCTTCGCCGCCCTGCAATACCCGCTGATGAAAAAATACGAACTTGAGCCGGCGCCGGCGCGGGATTAGAGCATGATCCCGAAAAGCTTGCCCTCAGACTTGATCCGAGGGTGGATACCGGTTTTCGGAAAAGCATGCCCTCGGGCTCGACCCGAGGGATCAGGCTCCAACAATCATTCTGCTCTAGCGGCTACGATCCTGCCGCGGATCCTGCTGCGACCGCTTTGTCGATTTGCGGCATGAGCAGCGAGAAATAATTGTCCGGCGTGATTGGGCCGACGAGCTTGTAGGCGATGTGGCCGTCGCGGCCGACGATGAAAGTCTCCGGAACGCCATAGACGCCCCATTCGATGGCGGCACGGCCGCTGGCGTCGGCACCGGCCGCAGCGAACGGATTGCCGTAGAGGCCGAGGAAACGCCGGGCATTGCCTGGATCGTCCTTGTAGTTGATGCTGACCAGCCGGATGCGCTTGTCCTGCGCCAATTTCATGAGAGCCGGCGCCTCGTCGTGGCAGGGCACGCACCACGACGCCCACACGTTCACGATGGTGACGGCGCCCTTGAACTTCGTCGGATCGAGACCTGGCACCGGCGCGCCATCGCGGTCGAGGCCGGCGATCGGCGGCAGGGTCGTCTGCGGCGCCGGGCGGCCGATCAGCGCCGAAGGCAGAATCGACGGATCGCCCGAATAGAGCCCGACCAGAAACAAGACCGCGAGCGCCATGAACACGGCGAGCGGGAGCAAGACCAAGAGCCGCCGCGGGCGCGCGTTCGTGCTGCTGTTGAGGGCGTCGGTCACGCTTTTTCCTTCACGCTTTTTCTTTGGCTTCTTCCAGCGGAATTTGTGGCCGTGAACTCGCCGAGCGGCGCGTGAGCCCGCGCATTTCAAGATCGGCGAGCGCGCGCCGTTGCGCGCGGAAATCGAGCATCACCCAGGCGATCAGTCCGGCGACGACGCCACCCGCAGCCGCATAGGAGCCGACGATGAACGGAAGGTGGTTGATCGTTTCCATGGTCAGCTGGCGGCGCTCGCCTGCAGGAGCCGCATCGTGCGCACGCGCCGGCGCAGGATTTCGTTGCGCATCGCGGCGAGAAGCAAGCTGAAGAACAAAAGCGTGAACGCGATCGCCATGATCAAGAGCGGCAGGAGGATGGTCGGGTAGATCGTCGATCCGGTGAGGCCGAAGGAAGCGCCTTGATGCAACGTATTCCACCAATCGACCGAAAATTTGATGATCGGCAGATCCACGGCGCCGACGAGGGTGAGGATCGCCGCGGCGCGTCCCGCTCGCGCCGGATCCTCCACCGTCCGCCACAGCGCAATGACGCCGAGATAGAGAAGGAACAGCACCAGCTCGGAGGTGAGCCGCGCGTCCCAGACCCAATAGGTCCCCCATTCGGGCCGCCCCCAGAGCGAGCCGGTGACCAGACAGAGGAGCGCAAAAGCGGCACCGATCGGCGCCGCGGCCTTGGCGGTGACGTCGGCGAGGGGATGGCGCCACACCAGCGTGCCGAGCGCGGCGACCGTCATCACGCCCCAGGCCATCATGCTGAGCCAGGCCGAGGGCACGTGCAGATACATGATCTTGACTGTGGCGCCCTGCTGGTAATCGTCGGGCGAGTTGATCGCCAGATTGAGCCCGAATGCAAACGCCACGATTGTTGCGCCGCCGAGCCACGGTATGGCGCGGTTGGCGACGGTCAGAAACCGCGACGGATTGGCGAGGTCGGTCAGGGCCATGGTGGCTACCTAATCCCTCCCGCCATCGCATGACAATGTGGCGGATGAGGGCCGGTTTCAAATCTGCGTGGCAAGATTGCTAT
>JASHVN010000042.1 GCA_030044555.1 Xanthobacteraceae bacterium
TCTCGCGCTGCACGGACAGCCATAGCTCGCCGATTTGCTGCGCGGTCAATTCGCCGTTGCGCCGTTCGCTGTGGACGGCGCGCTCGAACGTATAGAACGCGATCTGCCGCACCACGGTGTTGATCATGTCCTCGACCTTGGCGGCGAGCATGGCCTTGCGCTGCTTCCCGTCGGACGTCGCCGCGAGCAGCTTCCGAAACGTCAGCATCTCGCCGAACACGCTCGCAGTCTCCGCGAGCGTGAGCGGGGTGTCGGCCATCAGCGCGCCGTTCGGCGCGGCCAGCACCTGATGCACGCCGTGGCCGAGTTCGTGCGCAAGCGTCATCACGTCGCGCGGTTTGCCCTGGTAGTTGAGCAGCACGTAAGGATGCGCCGACGGCACCGTCGGATGGGCGAACGCACCCGGCGCCTTGCCCGGACGCACCGGCGCGTCGATCCAGCGATTGTCGAAGAACCGCTCGGCGATCTCCGCCATTTTTGGCGAGAACGCGCCGTAGGCGGTGAGCACGGTGTTGCGCGCTTCGCTCCAGCTCACGGTGCGCTGCGCCACTTGCGGCAGCGGCGCGTTGCGGTCCCAATACGGCAGCCGCTTCTTGCCGAACCATTTGGCTTTCAACGCGTAATAGCGGTGCGACAGAAGCGGATAGGCCTCGCGCACAGCCGTCACCAGCGCATCAACCACGTCGCGCTCGACCCGATTGTCGAGATGGCGCGCATCGGCAACGTCGGCAAAGCCGCGCCAGCGGTCGGAAATCTCCTTGTCTTTGGCAAGCGTATTGGTGACGAGCGTGAATTGCTCCACGTTTTGTTGAAAGGTCTTCGCCAGCGCCTCCGCCGCGGCCTTGCGCTTGGCGCCCGAGCGGTCCTGCAAAAGGTTGAGCGCCGGCTCGATCGCCAGCGTTTTTCCCTGCACCTTGAAGCGGAGATTGGCGACTGCCTGATCGAACAACCGGTTCCAGGCCGAATAAGCGGTCACCGATTTCTCGTGAAACAGCTGTTCGACGCGATCTTCCAACTGATAGGGCTTGTAGCGGCGCACATCCTCCAGCCACGGCCGATAATGGCGAAGCGCCGGATCGGCCATCGCCGCTTCGATCACCGCGTCGTCGATGCGGTTGAGTTCGAGCGTAAAGAACAGAAGATGCGTGGACGCCGCGGTCAGCCGCTCCTGCACATCGCCGTAAAATTTCGTGCGCGCCGGATCGACCGTGTCGCCGGCATGCAGGAGCCCCGCATAGGACGCGAGCCGCCCCATGCTGTCCTCGATCGCCTCATAACGCCGCACGGCTTCCGCCAGCGCCGCGCCGGCCTGCGGCGAGGCCGCCATCTCGGCGAGCTTCCCCTTAAAGGCCTCCTCGAACGCGCCACATTCGGCATCGAGGCGGTCGAGATCGCGCTTGATCGCCGGATCGTCGAGGCCGGCATAAAGGTCGGCGAGGTTCCATTCGGGTAAGGCGCCGAGGGCACCGGCGCTGCCGCGCTTGGCGGGTCTGGCCGCGGACTTGGCGACGGGCTTCGCTACCGGCTTGGCGACGACTTTCTTGGCGGCTTTTTGCGAACGGGGCATGCGCTGATCCTCACCGCGCCCTCATGTGGCGCCGTGCCTGCAGGCCCGCAAGGCCGCAATAAGGCACGTCCTAGTCGAAACCAAAAAACCGCGCCGGATTATTGACCAGAATGCGGTCGCGCGCGGCGCGGTCTGGGAGATAGCGCTCGAGCAGCGCGACACGCGCCATCTCGTGCGCGACGCCGTAATCCGAGGGACCGTCCTTGTCCGGCCGCATGAAGCGGTGCACGTGCGGCCAGTCGGTGCCCCACAGGCAGCGGTCCGGTGCTGCTTCATACAACAGCCGGCCGAATGCGACCGCGTCGTCCCAAGGATATCCGCTCTGCGAGCGCAGGTCGCCGTTGGACAAGCCGATCCACCAATTGTCGTTCTTCAGGAGATCGAGGATCAGGCGGATCGCCGGCTGGTCGGTGCCGCGCCGATAGTCCGGTCCGCCCATGTGATCGATGATCGCAGGGAATTCGATCTTTTTCAGCTCGTCGGCGACGACCAGAAAGTCATCCTCGAAGCCGAAAATCTTGACGAACCAGCCAAGCTCGCGCACGCGATCAAGCCCGCGTCGGAAGTCGGCAATACTCGGCGCCAGCTTGAAGCGGCCGCCGAAATTAAACCGCGCGCCACGCACGCCGACGCTGTCAAGCTTTTCCAGTTCAGCGTCGCTCACACTGTCGTCGACGATGGCGACGCCGCGATAGTTCGCTTTCGGCGCGTTTTTCAGAACATCGTGGAGCAGCCGATGATCGGTGCCATAGATGGTCGGCTGCACGAACACCGCCCGATCGACGCCCATCGCGTCGTGCAGCGCCTTCACCGCCGCGAAATTGCAATCGCCCGGCGGCGCATAGAGCGCGTTGGGATTAGCGGCGGGATACGCCTTGGCGTCGCCGAAGACGTGCAGATGCGTGTCGCAGGAATTTTTGGGCAGGCGTTCGGGCATGGGTCAAAAGCTCATTCGGAACGGGAGATCTCCGTTGGATGCGTGATGGCCAACAGCGATCAGGAGAAGCCGTCGATCGCAATGGTTGACAGCAGTTCCGAACAAATCAGATTGTCAAGGGTGTAACCGCTTCGCGGCGCCGAAGGCGCCCTTGACAATCTGATTTGTTCGGAAAAAACGCTGACCATTGCGATCGACGGCACGAAGTGACGGTTCTTTCTGGAACGTGGTTTTGCGCCTACTCCAGGCGGATATTGGCTTGCTTGATGATCGGTCCCCATTTGGCATTCTCGCTCTTGATGTAGTCGGCGAGCTGTCGCGGCGTGCCGCCCATCGGCGTCATCCAGATGTTGGCGAGCTGCTTCTTGCCGGCGTCGCTTTGCAGATATGCATTCACACCCGTGTTGACCTTGTCGATGATGTCGCGCGGCGTCCCGGCCGGCGCGAACAAGGCGAACCAGGCGCTTGCCTCCAAACCGGGAAAGCCCGACTCGTCCACTGTCGGCACATCCGGCAGCTCAGGCAGGCGCTTGTGGCTGGTGACCGCAAGCCCGCGCAGCATGCCCGACTGCACTTGCGGCACGAAGGTCGGAATGTACTGGACCGAAAGCTGCAGATCGCCGGAAGCGAGATCGGGCAGCGCCTGCGAACTGATACGATACGACACATGGCCGATGGAAATGCCGGCGAGCTTGTTGAGAAGCTGGATGGTGATGTGGGCCTGCGATCCGACGCCGACAGTGCCGGCATTGAGCGGGCCGCGATGGGTTTTGGCATAGGCGACGAGTTCGCGCAGATTTGTCACCGGCAATTTCGGGCTGCCGACAATGATCAGCGGCGAATAGGCGAGCGCCGCGATCGGCGCGAAGGCGCGATCGGGATCGAAATCCAGATTCTTGTAGAGGAACTTGTTGTTGACGATCGGTCCGACCGTCGCGATCAGGAGCGTGTAGCCGTCGGGCGCAGCGCGCGCCGCCGCTCCCGCGGCAATGTTGCCGGTGGCACCGGGGCGATCCTCGACAATGAAATTCTGGCCGAATTTCTCGTCGAGCGATGCATTGACCAATCGCATCAGCGTATCGGCGCTCGTCCCGGCCGCGAACGGACAGAGCACCGTGACCGGCCGCGTCGGCCACGGTTCGGCCGCGAGCGAGCGCGCGGCGAGCGGCCAGATTGCGGCGGCGCCGAACGCACGCAGGAATCGCCGCCGCCCCCTCTTTATCGCCATTTGACCGTCCCGGACGATTGTGCCGCTCACTTCCGAGTGGAGCGCACGCGATCCTCTTAACATGCCCTTAAGCCTGCTGCCGCAGAGTGCCCCAATTCGGCACAGCAAGGCTGCAAAGACTTATAATCATGACTGGACGCGTACTCATCGTCGATGACGATCCGGTGCAGTGCCGGCTTCTTGAAGGCATGCTGCAGAAATCCGGCTATGAGCCGGTCGTGCTCGACAATGGCGATGCGGCCCTGTCGCTGCTCACCGGGCCGGATGGAGGACGGATCGATTGCGTCGTCCTCGATCTGGTCATGCCCAATCTCGACGGGCTCGGCGTGCTGGCGCGGCTGCGCCAGGCCGCCATCACGGTGCCGGTGATCGTGCAGACCGCCCATGGCGGGATCGACAATGTGGTCTCGGCGATGCGCGCGGGCGCCGTCGATTTCGTGGTCAAGCCGGTGGGCGTCGAGCGCCTGCAGGTTTCACTGCGCAATGCGCTCAACACCAGCGCGCTCGAAGGCGAGTTGGCGCGACTCAAACACAGCCGCGCCGGCATGCTCGGGTTCAACGACATTATTACCAAGAGCGCCACGATGGCGGCCGTGATCCGCATGGCGGAGAAAGCAGCGGCCTCGAACATTCCGGTGCTGATCTCGGGCGAATCCGGCGTGGGCAAGGAATTGGTCGCGCGCGCCATTCATGGCTCCGGGGAGCGGCGGACAAAGCCGTTCGTCGCGGTCAATTGCGGCGCCATGCCCGAAAACCTCGTCGAATCCATCCTGTTCGGCCACGAGAAGGGCTCCTTCACCGGCGCCACCGAACGGCATACCGGCAAGTTCGTCGAAGCTTCGGGCGGCACTTTGTTTCTGGACGAGGTCGGCGAATTGCCGGCCGCCGCCCAGGTCAAGCTTTTGCGCGCCATTCAGGAGGGCGAAGTCGAGCCGGTCGGCGCCCGCAAGCCGATCAAGGTCGACGTGCGCATCATCTCCGCCACCAATCGCGATTTGATCGCCGACGTCAAAGCCGGCCGCTTCCGCGAGGACCTGTTCTATCGCCTCCACGTGTTTCCGGTCGCAGTGCCGCCGCTGCGCGAGCGCCCGACCGATATCCCGGCCCTGGCCCGGCATTTCCTGGCGCGCTTTGCTGCCGAAGAGGGAAAGCGTATCCGCGTCATTGCGCCCGAGGCCTTGCGCCTGCTGCTGGCTTTCCCGTGGCCCGGCAATATCCGTCAGCTCGAGAACACGCTCTTCCGCGCCGTGGTGCTGGCCGAAGGCGACAGCGTCGGACTTGCAGAATTTCCGCAAATCGCGGCGCAAGTTTCGGGACAGGCCGCGATGGCGAGCGTCCAAGGCCCTTCCCCGGCAATGGCTGCATCACTCGCAGACGACGCCATACAGCCTGACGTTTCCACGGAAGCCGCCGAAGTCGAAGCCGGCGGAGCGGATTTGACCACCCATATACCGGCGGACCAGCCGCCCCTCTCACCTGCGCAATCGCCTCTCCTGTTCGACGCGTTACCGCTGCTCGACGAGGCCGGCGAGGTGCGCCCGCTGGAAGAGCTCGAGGCAGAACTGATTCGCTATGCGATCACCCATTATCACGGCCAGATGTCGGAAGTGGCGCGCCGATTGCGAATCGGCCGCTCCACGCTCTATCGCAAGCTTGAAGCCCTCGGTTTGAGCAGCGAACGGCCCGAATTCGACGCCGCCGTTGCAACAGAGCGACAGCCGGGGAAAATTGCGTAGGCTGCCCAGAATTTGACCGGTCTTTAGGGGACATTGCGGGGTCGCCTCGCGTAAGGTGAGGAAGGAACAGTCTTTCGTCCGTCGCAATGACACTATTGGGGGCCATCATCCCCAATGGGGGTTGGGGTTTGCAGTCTGCTGCAAGGCCTCAGTGATGCAGGTCCATCAAGGAGAATACTCAATGTCCGGCGCCCGTTTGGATCGGTTTCTGGCCTCGACTGCCGTTGCACTCCTCTTGTCGGCAGGCGGTGCACTCGCTCAATCGGCGCCGTCTGACAATCCGCCCATAACCGCGCCGGCCACTGCGAACGCTCCGGCGCCCGCCGGCGATGCCAATAATGCGAATGGGATCGTGCCATCGGCTGACACTTCTGCGAGTCCTGCCCCGGCAGCCTCCGCAAGTCCGCCCGCCACCCCTGATTCGACACAAACGGACGCCGCCTCCCAGGCGCCAGCCGCCGCGCCGGCGACGGCCGCTGCTCCGGACAATTCGCAAGCCGCCACAGTGCCGGCTGCGCCCGGCGATAGCGGAAACGCCACCGCGCCGGGCGCGCCAGAAACGACCGGCAACGCAGCGCCTGACAACGCCACACCGCAAGGCGCGGCACCACAAGACGCGGCACCGGCCGACGCGGCATCCGGGGTCAATCCGCCGGCTTCGCCGGCAGCCACGGTGACCGCGCCCGCGCCAGGTTCGGAAAACACCGACGCCGCTGTGCCTGCGGCGACGCCGAGCGATAACGCAAGCACTGCCGCGCCGAACGCGCCGCAGACCACCGGCAACGCAACGCCTGGTGACGCCACCCCCGCAGCCGCGACGCCGGCTGACGCCACATCCGGGGCCGCGCCGCCGGCTCCGGCCACAACCACGGCGACCGCGCCAACCGCTCCGCCGACCCCCACGATCGACGATCAGATCGCCGACCAGTTGCACCAATTGTCCAACGGCAAATTCGACCACATTCTCGGCAAAAGCGAACGCGAATCCATTCAGGCGTTCTATTCCGGCCGCTCCTACGCGCCGATCTGGATCACCGACGGCCACGTCAACGACCGCGCCACCGCCGCCATTGGCTATCTCGCCCATGTCGACGCCGACGGCCTTAACCCCGACGATTATCCGGTGCCGGACTTCAAGTCGTTCAGCGATCCGCAAGCTTTGGCGGAGGCCGAGCTGAAATTCGACATCTCGGTGATCACTTACGCGCATCACGCCTCGATTGGGCGTGTCGCCTGGTCGCGCGTCGACGCCAATATCTCGTACGACACCAAGGCGCCCGATCCGGCCACCGTTCTAGCCGCGATGGCCGACTCCAAGGACGTCGCAGGAACGCTCGACGGCTATGAGCCGCATGCCCCCGGCTACCTGGCTCTGAAGGCGAAGCTTGCCGAGATCCGCGCCGGCAGCAGCAACGGCATCAAGGCGCCGATTCCCAACGGGCCGGCGCTCAGGATCGGCGAGACGGACGACCGCGTGCCGGCCTTGCGCGAAAAACTCGGCCTCAGCGGTGACGGCAATACCTATGACAAAGAGCTCGCCAACGCGGTGAGGACCTTCCAGAAGGATCACGGCCTCAGGCCGACCGGTACGCTGACCGCGCCGACACTCGAGGCGCTTAACGGCCCGCGGCCGACGCACGTCACCGACATCATCCTCGCCAATATGGAACGCTGGCGCTGGATACCGCACGACCTCGGCAACAACTACGTGATGATCAATCTGCCGGACTTCACCGCGCATGTCTTTCACGACGGCAAGCAGATATGGCAGACCAAGATCGTCATCGGAATGCCGAGCAAGCCTACCCCGATCATGACGGCGACGATGAAATTCATCACCATCAATCCGATCTGGCACGTGCCGCCATCGATCATCAACAACGAGTACCTGCCGGCGATGGCGCAGGACCCGACCGTGATGCAGCGGATGGGCCTTGTGGTCGAACGTAACGCTTCGGGACGAGTGATTGGCATCTACCAGCCGCCTGGTGACAACAGCGCGGAGGGTCGCATTCGCTTCAATTTCCCCAACAAGTTCCTGGTGTTTCAGCACGACACACCGGACAAATACATGTTTAAGGACGCCAGACGCGCTTTCAGCCATGGCTGCATGCGCACCCAGTATCCGGCGCACTACGCCGCGGTGCTGCTGTCGCTGGTGCGGCCGAACGACGGTTACACCGTGGAACGCATCCATAAGATGTATGGACCGAACGAGATCAACATTCCGTTCCCGACCTTCATTCCAGTGAACATCACCTACCAGACTGCCTTCGTCGGTGAGGACGGCAAGCTTCAGTTCCGCGATGACATTTACGGCCGCGACAGGGAGCTGTTGGCGATCATGCATAGTCCGCAGGAGATGAGGATCGCTGACATCCCGGTGGAGCATTCGATCCCCGCCGGGCAGCGAGAAATCCTGCAAGCCGCCGACAACATGCCGACGACCCGCACCGGCAGTTGGGGTGGACCGGGCAACGGTGGTCCGGTTGGCTTTTTCCAGCAACTGTTCAGCGGCTTCGGCTCATCCCCGCCGCCGCCCCCCCGTGCCGTCGGTCGCCGCCGGGTGAGCCGTAGCTACCGATCATCCGAGCGCTATAGCGCGGAATAGGCTGTTGTTCGCTATTTGGCCCGCTGCGGCGTCCCCCCTCTCGGGCCGCCGCGGCGGGCCATTTTTTGCCACACTGCGCCGTTAGCCCTGTTCCAGTCGGGAGTGGGGCGACTGTTCTGTTTGCCCTTCTCAAAATTCGCAATGCGTTAGCGTTACTCGGCGCGGGGATGCGGCGAGTTGTGACGCTTAACGCGTCAAGAGAGACCGCCAGTGCCGCTCGGTATTGCGCGTTCGAGAATTTGTCGTTTCTCCGCTTCTCGCGCGGGCTATTCGTGCGGCCTCGCGGTTCTCGTTTTTCTCTTCGGCTGCGGGGGATTGCAGACAGCCGCAGCGCAGGCAGCGAATGCGGGGGGCGCGACCCACCCGCCTGCTTCCTACTCCGAACCGGCACCGAGCACATCGCAGCCGGGCATGGCCTTGACGCCGAGCCAGATCATCAGTGCGCGCGGTTCTTGGGACAGTGCGGACGACGGCGCCAGCGCCGATCGGGCTGCCGCGTTGCGTCGCGCTGCCGTTGCGCGCCGCGTCTTGACCGCAAGCGTCACAGGTTCCACCGGCGCGATCACACCCCCGCGTAGCGCCCTGGAGGACCGCGTTTCTCCCGATCTCCTGCTCGCCTACACGGCGCAGGCCGATCAGAGGACGCAGGCAGCCTCCCCGAAACCGCCCGTCGTGGCACAAGCGCAACCGCCGCAGCCCATGCCGGGGACGACCATCGCGGTGAAGCGTGCCGCTTATCAGGCGGTCTCAACGATCATCACATCGCGCGCACGGTCTGCCAATGAAGGCTCGCGTTTCGATAATCCATGGCTCGACGCCATACTGATTTCGCCAAGCGTGCGTCGCTATCTCACGGTGCTGACGCTCGGCATGCAGGACTACCGCAGCTTGGCTGCGCTGGTCGAAAAGCCGACAAGGTCGGTCATGATGACCTTCAGTGCCGAGCCCAATCCCGGCATGACCAGCGACCGCTTCAGCGGCAGCGCCATCGCGTTCATCTCGACCGTGACCTATCAGGCGCAGACCCATACCGCCTTGCTGCAGTGAGGCATGGCGGTCGCAACGACGAGCCTGCGGCTGCCTGTTGAACGCGCCTGCGGCTCCCCATCGAATCAGTCACAAACAGCGTAACGGACAAGCGCGGCCGTGCGATGAACGTTGCCGGGCCGCCCTGATCTTGCGCGTTACAGCCCGACTCTTGCGCGTTACAGCCCGACGGCATCCATTCGGACCGGGTGCCGCGACCGTAAGCCGCCGGCCGCGTCATTCCAGCATGCCGAGCGCATGCAGGTAGGTCTCGAGAATCGCCTCCTCCTCCTTGCGCTCGTTGACGTCCTGCTTGCGCAGCCGCACCACCGACCGCAGCGCCTTGACGTCGAAACCGTTGACCTTGGCTTCGGCATAAACGTCGCGGATATCGTCAGCGATCGCCTTCTTTTCTTCTTCCAGGCGCTCGACGCGTTCAACGAACGCCTTGAGCTGATCCTTGGCGAAACGGTGGGCGGGCTCGTCGCGCACGGCGGCATTAGCCATTGGGGCACTCCTCACGGTCACGGAGCACGATCACGACCAGATCATGCTGCTGCAAAAACCTGCCGCGAGGTTTCGGAACTGCAGCCCGCGAGGTCAAGCCATAACGAGATCATCCACATCAACGCACAGGATACGGATGGGAAAGCCGCAGGCTTAATGCTTTTGACTTGCTTGTGCCTTTTCGAATGCCGCCTTTTGCTGCGGCGAGGCTTCCTTCTGGTATTTCGCGCGCCACTCCTCAAAAGGCATGCCGTAGACGATCTCGCGGCTTTGCTCCTTGGTCATCGGCACGCCCTTGGCGTCGGCCGCGTCCTTCATCCAGTTGGACAGGCAGTTACGGCAGAAGCCGGCCAGATTCATCAAATCGATGTTCTGCACGTCAGTGCGCTGGCGCAGATGCTCGACCAGGCGGCGATACACGGCGGCTTCAAGCTCGGTCTGGGTCTTCTCGTCGGTAGCCATGATCTTCTC
>JASHVN010000322.1 GCA_030044555.1 Xanthobacteraceae bacterium
GTATTGCCGTAAGACGTCCCCTCCCCGGCCCCGCCGCGGTCGATCAGCGCAACCGACAGCCCGCGCTTGAGCAGATGCAGCGCGATCGAGGTTCCGACGATCCCGGCTCCCAACACGATGACATCGGCGCGCGCCACGGCGACCTCCAAAATGCGGAGACGCGGTATCGCGGCTGGGAAATCAAGTCCAGTGTGGCGGTTCAGAAATCCGCATCATTGGCGCCGCGGGCTCGTCATGCGGACTTCTGTGAGCGGCGCAGAGTTTAAGCCGTGGTGATGCTCTGAGATGCCGGAGTGACCAATTGCGCCTGCATCTGGATCAATTGCTGGATGAGATTATTGCCGGCCACGTTGGCGCCGCCGGCAGATGCGCTCGTCGTATCCGATGAGGTCGAAGCTCCGGGGGCGGCCGTCGTCATGCTCACGGATGATCCGTTTGCATAAGTGATCGAGATCGTCGACGAGCCGTTGGCGTTGGTCGTGGTCTGGCTTGTGGCGCCCGCCAGCATGGCGAGCGGATCTTGTCCGCTGCTCCCGCTGGCGCCGGAGCCGCTGGTGCTGGAGCCGCCAGTGCTGGAGCCGCTGGCGTCCCACTGATGGTGGTGGTGATGGCCCTGGCCTTGCTGCGCCTGCGACGACGTCGGGTCCGTCCCATTCGCCGCATTGGCAAACTGGGCGAACTGCGATTGCGCGTCGGAGCCGCCATCCTGCAGCGCCAACAAAGCCTGGAGCGTCTGCGGATCGAATTGTGGAGACGTGCTTCCGGTCGCGCTCGTGGCGCCGGAAGTCGACGAGGCCGTCCCGCTCGTAGCGGAAGTCGCGCCGGCGCCCTGCTGGCCAAGCTCCGCCAGGAGCGCCGACAGCGGGTCGGATGACGAAGACGAGCCGCTTGAAGACGATGCCTGCTGCCACAGCGACTGCAGATACGCGAAGGAATTATTGGCGCTGGACCCGCTGGCGGACAAGGACATGGCTAAGCTCCTTCCGAATGGCGGCTCGTGGTGCGCCGCAATTGATCCTGCGAGCTTTGGTGCAAGACCAGGGCCAGACGGTAAGATTCAGAAAATACACAAGTTTTTCGGAACCCCCACAGACGAAAGCGGGTCAAAAACTTCCGCGAGCCGGATGTTGCCGGCAAATCTTGCCGCCCGCCGACGCCCGCGTTGCCGCTGCGCCTTCAGCATGTTAGGCGAGCGCATCAAGCCGGAGAGCGCGCCGTGCAGCGACCCCTTATTATTGCTCCCTCGATCCTGTCCGCCGATTTCGCCAAGCTTGGCGACGAAGTGCGCGCAGTCGACCAGGCTGGTGCCGATTGGATCCATGTCGATGTCATGGACGGCCATTTCGTGCCCAATATTTCCATCGGGCCGGACGTGGTGAAGGCGATCCGTCCGCACACCAAAAAGCCGCTCGACGTGCATCTGATGATCGCGCCGTGCGATCCCTATCTCGAAGCTTTCGCCAGGGCCGGCGCCGACACCATCATCGTGCACGTCGAAGCCGGCCCGCACATCCACCGCTCGCTGCAGGAGATCCGCGCGCTCGGCAAAAGAGCGGGCGTGACGCTCAACCCCGGGACACCGGAAAGCACGATCGAGCACGTCATCGACATCGTCGATCAGATCCTCATCATGTCGGTCAATCCCGGCTTCGGCGGGCAAAAATTCATCCCCGGCTCACTCGACAAGGTGCGCAATCTGCGCGCCATGGCGGGCGGCCGGCCGATCGACATCGAGATCGATGGCGGCATCACGCCGGAGATCGCGCCCGAGGCGGCGCGCGCCGGCGCCAATGCCTTCGTCGCCGGCTCGGCGGTGTTCAAGGATCGCCATCCGGATTCCTATCGCGCCAATATCGGGGCGATCCGTAACGCGGCGGCGCTCGCACGTGGCGAGGCGGCCTGATGGGGATCGTGGTCGACGGCCAATGGCGCGACGAGGAGCTGCCCGCCGAAACCGGCAAAACCGGCGATTTTCAGCGCGCGAATAGCCGGTTCCGCGACCGCATTACCCCCGATGGCTCCTCCGGCTTTAAGGCTGAGCCCGGGCGTTACCACCTCTATGTCGCACACGGCTGTCCGTGGGCGCACCGCACCCTGATCTATCGCGCGATCAAGAAGCTTAATGGCGCGATCACGGTCGCATACGCGCTGCCGGGAATGAAACAGCAAGGCTGGATGTACGACGACAATCCGGCTTTCCCGGACTGCACGCCCGACCGGATCAACGGCTTTCGCTATCTGCACCAGGCCTACACGGCGAGCGACCCGCACTACACCGGCAAGGTCACGGTGCCGACGCTGTGGGACACCAAGACCCGGCGCATCGTGAATAACGAATCCTCGGAAATCATCCGCATGCTCAACAGCGCGTTCGACGGCAGCGGCGCCGAGCCGACGGATTACTACCCGCAAGCCTTGCGCGGCGAGATCGATCGGATCAACGACCTCGTCTATGCCAACGTCAATAACGGCGTGTACCGCTGCGGCTTCGCCCGTTCGCAGGCCGCCTACGAGGCGGCCTACGACGCGCTGTTCGCGACGCTCGACGAGCTGGAAGCGCGCCTGGGCCGCCAGCGTTATCTCGTTGGCCGGCAGATCACCGA
>JASHVN010000323.1 GCA_030044555.1 Xanthobacteraceae bacterium
CTCGACGTCGCCGACATCGCGGAAGTGTGGCGGCGCGGCAGCGTCATCTCGTCCTGGCTCCTTGATCTGACCGCGATCGCGTTGGCGGGCGATCCCAAGCTCGACGGTTTCTCCGGCATCGTCGCCGATTCCGGCGAGGGGCGCTGGACCGTGATGGCGGCGATCGAGGAGGCGGTGCCGGCGACCGTGCTTTCGGCGGCCCTCTATGCGCGCTTTCGCTCGCGTGAGGACCATGGCTTCGCCGACCGGCTGCTGTCGGCGATGCGCAAGGAATTTGGGGGACATATCGAGCTGAAAGGTCGTTGAGCATGGATGTCGCCGCGCCCGGACTTGCCCCCGACAGCGGCGGTGCATTGCGCCGCGCCGACCCCTGCGCCTTCGTCATTTTCGGCGCCGCCGGCGATTTGACCAAGCGGCTGTTGCTGCCCGCGCTCTATAATCTCGCGGCCGGCGGGCTCCTTTCCGACGCATTCTCCATCGTCGGCGTCGCCCGCGCCGATTGGTCCGCCGATGAGTTCCGCGCGCATATGCGTGCGGCGCTCGACGAATTCGCCACCGACGGCGTCGACGCGAAAACACGCGACGGCCTGGTCGCCCGCTGCCGTTACGTGCGTGGCGATTTCGACGATCCCGCGACCTATGGCCGAGTGAAAGATGAACTCGCCGATGTGGCGCGCTCCTTCAATACCCGCGACAATTGCATCTTCTATCTGGCGACGCCGCCTGACCTGTTTTCGCACGTTGCTTGCCTGCTCGGCGAATCGGGCTTGGCCAAAGAGAGCGATGGCTGCTGGCGCCGGCTGATCGTCGAAAAGCCCTTCGGGGTCGATCTGAAATCGGCCTGCGCGCTCAACAAGGACCTGCTGCGTGCCTTTGCCGAGAAACAGATTTATCGGATCGATCATTATCTCGGCAAAGAAACCGTGCAGAACATCATGGTGCTGCGCTTTGCCAACGGCATGTTCGAGCCGATCTGGAGCCGGCACCATATCGATCACGTGCAGATCACCGTCGCCGAGACTGTGTCGGTGGAAAATCGCGGCAAGCTCTATGATCACACCGGCGCGCTGCGCGACATGGTGCCCAATCATTTGTTCCAGCTGCTGGCGCTGACCGCGATGGAGCCGCCGAGCCGTTTCGACGCCGTTTCGGTGCGTACCGAGAAACTCAAGGCCATCGAGGCGATCCACCCGCTGACCAAGGACGCCATCGCCGCCGACGTGGTGCGCGGCCAGTACGCCGCCGGCAAGGTCAAGGGCAAATCGGTCGCGGCCTATCGCGACGCCGCCGGAATTGCTCCGGCGAGCGTGACCGAAACCTACGTCGCCATGCGGCTTCACATCGACAATTGGCGCTGGGCCGGCGTGCCGTTCTATCTGCGCACCGGCAAGGCGCTGCGCGCGCGCAAGACCGAAATCGCCATTCGCTTCCGCAGCGCGCCGCTGGCCCTGTTCCGCGACATGCCGGTCGATAATCTGGCGCAGAATCTCCTGGTGCTGCGCATTCAGCCGGACGAAGGCGCCGCGCTCCACTTCAACGCCAAGATCCCCGGCCCCGAAGTCCGCATCGAAAACGTGCGCATGAATTTCAAATACGAGGATTATTTCGACGCGGCCCCGTCGACCGGGTACGAAACGCTGATCTACGACTGCATGATCGCTGATCCCATGCTGTTCCAGCGCGCCATCGACATCGAGGCGGGCTGGCGCGCCGTCGATCCCATTCTTGACGCCTGGCGCGAGGCCGGCGGACGCGATCTGTGCCTCTATGAGGCGGGAAGCGACGGTCCGCGCGAGGCCGAGCGATTGCTCTCGCCCACCGGCCAGCAATGGCGGGCGATCGCATGAACGCCGCCGCGTCCCGGGCGGGCATTTTGGCGGCGGCCATTTTTGCGATGATGCCAACATTCAGCGGAGATTAATTGATGGATATGGCGCAACAGGATTTGCCGACGGACGCGCAGCCGATCGCTGCGACGGGCGGAGCGGGTCCGGGAATGCCCTCGATCCTGGTGGTGATGGGCGTGTCGGGAAGCGGCAAATCGACGATCGGCACGCAGCTCGCGTTGCAGCTTCATTGGGAGTTCGAAGACGGCGACTGGTTTCATCCGGCGCGCAACATCGACAAGATGCATGCGGGAATCCCGTTGACTGACGAGGACCGCGCGCCGTGGCTCATCGCCATCGCCGACTTCATCGACCAGGCGCGGTTGTCAGGCCGGCACGTTGTCGTTGCCTGCTCGGCGCTCAAGCGCCGCTACCGCGCGGTGATCATCGGCAACCGTCCCGATGTGCGGCTGATTTATCTGAAAGGCGACATGGAACTGATTGGACGCCGCATCGCTGCGCGCCACGAGCATTTCATGCCGACAAGCTTGCTGCAAAGCCAGTTCGACGCGCTGGAAGTGCCCGGCCCCGACGAGCATCCCATCGTCGCCTCGATTGCGCCGCGCCCGCGGGAGATCGTGGCGGAGATCGTTGAGGCGCTACAGGCGGAAAGCCGGCAACACGACGCGCCGGCAAGGAATGCCTCAGTTTGATTGCGGCGGTCAGAGAAAGCCGTCGATCTGGAAAATGGCGGCCGTCGCGATCGACGCCACTAGGCGATCGCAGCACATGCTCGCAGCGCTCCGGATCGCCCTTAGAGCTTTGAATAGATTGGAACTTCTGCCCGGCTGCTTGTGGCCGATGCGTGACGTCTGCGTCCCTGAAATCTCCTCATTGTGGAGCGAGAACTTCTGCGTCATCGGGTTGTTGTTGATTTTGCGTGGCAACAAGAAATTGGAGTCGAGATGATCGTGCGATTGAGAACCCTGGTGAGACCCCTTGCGTTGGCCGGTCTCGCGGCCCTCCTTGCCGCCAATTACCTTGCCGCCAATCGTGCCATCGCGGCCGACCCGTCCGTGGTCGGGCTGTGGCAAAAGGTCGATGATGAAACCGGCAAGCCGGTCAGTTGGTTCCTCTTCCACGAGCAGCAAAATGGCCTCTACGAAGGGGTGATCGCCAAATACTTTCCGCGGCCCGGCGAGCGGACGGATCAGGTTTGTTCGAGCTGCACCGACGACCGCAAGAACGAGCCGTTGCTCGGTCTGCCGCTGATCAGAGGCATGCAGCGCAACGGCTTGGCCTACGAGAACGGCAACATTCTCGATCCACGGGACGGCAACATCTATAATGCGGTCATGCATGTGAGCCCCGACGGCCAGACCTTGACCGTTCGCGGCTATCTCGGGCTCGAATTGTTCGGGCGCGACGAAGTTTGGCATCGCCTGCCGAACAGCGCGATCAAACAACTCGATCCAGCGATTGTTGCCCGCTATCTGCCGGGGCAGACGAGCACGGGATCGATGGCGCTCCGGCATTCCGAAAGGACGGCTCGTTCGGGGAATCCCGTCCACTAAAGCATGATCCCGAAAAATGGATGCCGGCTTTCGGATAAGCATGCCCTCGGGCTTGACCCGAGGGGTCATGCTCCAACAATAAGCTAGAGTGGGATAACGATTCAAAGAAAACCTACCCCGCTCTAGACGGGACGCGCCGGATCAAAGCCGCATTAAAAATCATTCCGGTGAAAAGTCGGAGATCGACGGCCTATAGCATCGAACTCCCTTGCGCCGCGCATCATCAGATGCGGGCGAAATGCGCCTGCGGGCGCAACGATGCCCGTAGGCGATCAATATTCGCCGACGCCGAACTCGCAGCCAGGCATGGCGTAAGAATAGCGGGGCACGCCGTAGCGATCCTGCTTTATGGAGGGCCGGCAGCGGTCGGCCCAGCGGCGGCCGCGCTCACGGGCGCGCGCTCGCTCCGCCGGGTCGCTCGATCGCGGAACGTGCCTGAAATACGGATCGCCGGCCGGCCCCCACAGCGCCGTGCAATTGCCGCCGACACAGCCGCCGATGACCACCTCTTGCGCCTGCGCTGAACTGAAAGTGACTGATGCAATCAGCGAAAACGCCAAAGCGGCGCCGGCGCATGCCGCGCTCCGCAATGCTGGATATGCCCTCCTACAGCCGAAGCTTGACACGACACTCTCCCCTCGCGCGCTGCCGACCGCTGCGGCCGGTTGCGCGCCGTTGTTAACGATGCTGCGCGCTCATTGTTCGAGCGGATATCAGCCGTTTGGGAACAAGCGGCGCGCCAGCCGGGAGAGAGCAATGCGAGTGCCAGCCGAGTTGCCCTGTTTTGGCACATCATTGTTGTTAACACGACCTAGATTGTCGTTAACATGACCTAGGGACTTGCTTTCGTGTCATCGCGAAAGTGCGCGATTGGGAAACGACGGTTTTTGATGCGCTCGGCGCCCGGCAAACGAGGGTGAATTTCCCAGACCGGTTCGCGTCTCTCAATGAGCAGGCCAGCTCGTCAGCCCCTCCGTGCCGTACTGAAGCACCTGGACCTTTTCCACGGTCACAAGACCGCTCGCCATCATCGTGTCGAGGACCGGAAGAAATTCGGTGATCTTCTGTTCCGTGTCGACGATCTCGATCACGATTGGCAGGTCGAACGAAAGTCGCAGAATTTTCGCAGTGTGGATGTGGCTGGATTGCCCAAACCCCATCATGCCCCGTTGCACCGTCGCTCCGGCCAAATGCAATTCGCGCGCTTTCAGAACAACCGCCTCGTAGAGAGGTTGGCGGCCAAAGTGGTCGTTTTCGCCGAAGAAAATTCGCAGCAAGACGGCATCGCGCGGAATCTGCATGGCATCGCCCCGGCCTGTGTTTTCTGTTCTCAGTACCTCGTATCCGTCTGATGTGAACCAAACCGCGTTTGCTGTGCCGGGTCTCCTGCCCCTATGCGTCTTCCTCCAGAGGCTCGAAGCGCGGCTGAAACCAGAGCTGCGCAATGAGAGTGGGAACGACAGCGCTGCCGATGACCGCCGTCAGCAAGATCGTGTATTGGGTCTGATCAATGATGTGGTTGGTCAGGCCGAACAGTGCGGAGATTGAGCCGAAGGTCAGGCCGGTCGACATCATCAATGTCGTGTACATGCCTTCGCGCCGATCGAACTTGAAATAGCGCGTCAAAGGCAGGATGCCGCAGAACTTCGTGATCATCTTGACTGCCAGGAACATGGCGATGAGGCCGGCGCCGGCGATCAGTGCATGGGCTTCGATCAGCGATCCGGCTTTCAAGAAGTAGAATGGCGTCAGAAAAGCGAAGCAGATCGCGCGCACCCGAAGCTGAAGCTCGCGCTGCCTGAGGAAAAATGGCGCCAGACCCATGCCGACGAGGTAGGCCGGCAGCACGGCTTCGCTCTTGCCGAGGGTTGCCAGGCCGCCGAGCGCGAACAGGACCAGAAACAAAAACTTGATTTCAGGCTCGCTGGCCCGGTTGCCAAATCTGCCGAACAGCCATGGCACGATCCACGGTAGAACGGCCACGACCAAGATTGTGATGACGGCGAACAGCAGCAGATAGAGATTGTAGTTGGCGAAGATGAGGCCTAGCGCCAGCACGGTGCCAATGTCGTTGATAAAGCAAGCGGCCAGGATGACCTTGCCGAGCTCGGTGCGGTTATAGCCGGTCTCGACCATGACGGCGTAAACCACTGCGACAGACGTGGTCGACAGCGCGATGCCGCCGATTTGCGCCTGCGGCCATGGCCAACCAAGGCCGTACCGCGCCAACAACAAGCAGCCGAGATAGGGCGCAAGGAAGCCCATGACGCCGATCGTGACGCTGGAGCCGAAATTCTTTTTGACGACATGCGCGTCGATGTCCGTGCCGGCGAGAAACGTCAGGACAACCGCGCCCACGCTGGCGATGTAATTGATCCAGGGAGTGAGCGGCAGTCCGATCGTGTTGCCGGCAATGGCGCCGACAATGATCTCGAACAAAGCGGCCGAGATGGTGATCCAGAGCGACCCGAGCGCAGCGACGAGCGCAAGCGCCATCCACAGAGCAGATTGCAGCCAGATGTTGTCCATTTACCGCCGTCCTTCGCTTGTGCTCGGAAGGTTTCGAGCACAAAAAAACCCGCGCTGCGGCGGGTCGAGCAGACTCCTACCGCATCAGAGAGCGATAGGGGTCATCAGCTCGGTACGAGCGGTTTCGGGGAACCCCATCCCCATCAATGCAAACAATATATAACAGGGGCTTCTCGCTTACAATAAGCAAAATCTCCAAGATCTCCGGGTCAAGATCTTCAAGCCAAAGAGTCCACGTCCGCTTCACAGGTTCCGCCGCGGCCAGAAAATCATTCGATTTGATTCCTGTATTCGATATGACTCCTGCAGGACGTTCTTGAAGATGTTACTTTAAGATGTTTCTTTAGAATTTTCTTGGCAACAACCTCATGCCCGACAAAGGCGCGGAATGCAGAGGAGCGCTGATGATGAAAGCTTGCCGCCTCGCCGAATTGGCATTTGTGGGCGGTCTCGCGGCGTTGCTGCTGTGCCCTGCCGAGGCACAAACGGCGTTGCCGGGATTTAGGATGCCGTCGGACAATATTTTCTGCATGGTCGCGCCGCCGATGGTGGGCCACCCGGTCGCCGACTTGCGTTGCGACATGGTCGAGATAACCTCCCGGCTGCCGCCGCGACCGGCAAGCTGCCAGTTCTCCTGGGGCCGTTCATTCGACATCGCGCAGAACGGCAACACGGGCGTCAGACTCTGCGTCAGCGATACGACGCGGGACGAGAGCCAGCCGGTTTTGTCATACGGAGCAACCTGGACGCAGAGCGGGTTCTCCTGCCTGTCGACGAATGGCGGGCTGGCCTGCGCGAATGCGACAGGCCATGGGTTCTTCCTGGCGAAGGCTGAGCAGGATTTGTTTTAACGGGCGCGTCCGGGGCTCGGCTCGCGGAGCCAGCGTGGTAGAGTTGAAGTTCCTAAGATCCAGCGGCGAACGCGAATAGGACCTTCAAAGCGAGCACGGCCGCTTCGCCTAAGCGTCGCGCTCGTTGGGCGACCGCGCTCGACGTGCGATCACGGGTCGAGCGCGCTCGTCAACAAACTGCGCCATCTGCCGGCGGCGCTGCCGGTTCTGGTTTAACGCCGCGTCGCAAAGAGTGCAGCGGGAAAATCGGCGGCGTAGCGCGGCGGTCTGGGGCATGGGGAATAATCCGGATGCGGACTGGGCTCGGGCACGACTGCGCGGCGGTAAAGATGCCATGTCGTGTGCCCCAGCACCGGGAGTGCCACGGTCAGGCCGAGGAAGAAGGGTAACGAGCCGATCGCGAGCAGCGCGGCCACGATCAATCCCCACAGTGCCATGGTCAGCGGGTTGGCCGTGACCACGCGAATGGACGTGAGCAACGCGACAGCGGCGCCCACGTCGCGGTCGAGCAGCAGCGCGAAGGAGACGGCGCTGATCGTAAGTACCGCCGCGGCGAACAGGAAACCGACCCCGGCGCCGGCCACGATCAGATAAAGCCCCGCTCGGGTGGCGAATACGTCGTGGACAAAGCGGCCGATTGTGGCCGGCGGCGAATAGCCGAAAAACGCCACATAGATCGCCTGCGCGGCCGCGAGCCAGATCAGGAAAATCACCATCAGCAGCAGCCCGAGCGCCACGATGGCGCCGAGCGACGGCGAGTGCAGCACGTCGAGCGCGTGGCTCGCCGCGCTGTCGAGCTTGGCTTCCCGGCGGCGACTCAACTCATAAAGTCCGATCGCCGCCAGCGGGCCGATCAGAGCGAAACCGGCCGCAACCGGAAAGGCCAGCGGCAGCATCGAATAGCCGAACGCGACCCCGACCAGGAGAATACCGAGCAAGGGATAGATCACGCAGAGAAAGATTGCGTGGCTTGGCATGGCGGCGAAATCGTCGGTGCCGCGCGCAAGCGCTTTCCAGAGATCGGCGGGGCCGACGTGTCTGATCGCCGGACCCGTAGCCTTGTCACCGATCGTGCCGACAAGAATATGTGCTGAAGTCATCGCGCACCTCCTGAAGCTGTTGTTCAACGGATCGTGCCTGCGGCCGCAAAACGCGGCCGAGGTTTTACCTTTGGAGCTGGCGGCTAAGTGTTTTAGCTGAGGAAGTTTGAGAATGATGATCGACGATTCGGGTGGCTCTGAGGCCGCGTCGCGGTGCTTTGATGATGCCGCTAACAAAGATGGCGCCACTAAAGCGCGATGATTTGAGGATGAATCGTCGTCGCGCTTTAGCTCTTTGTTTGCGCATGATCTTTTCGAAAAACCGCTCCACACTTTCCCGGATCATGCGCTAACAAAAACACCTGTGCGTATGTTTACGCAAACAAGAGAACGTGGTGAGTCCTTTCGGGCTGTTCCCGGGATTGATCATGGTTGAGCGAAGAAGCTTAGGCGGAAAGGCTCGACGTGCCGCGCGGCGGCAACAGCGGGGCCGCCGAAAGAAGCACTGCGGTCATCTTCGCCGAAAGACATGCGCAAGCGTTGCGTTTTTGATTCGCCCGCTATCGACTCTCAAGTTCGACGCTTTGGCTCCAGTCAACCAGGCCGCAATTTGTCAGGAATAAAACACGCGCAAGCCTTGCGCCTATCCGCGCAAGTGTTGCGCTTTTTGTCGGCGCGAGTCGGCGGCCTTGCTCGGCACAAGCCCCGGGCGCGATGATGCTTCACGCCTCCGGCGCGATGATGCTTCACGCCTCCGGTGCCGACGGCTCGAGCATACCTGTTACCGCCGGATAATGACCGATGCGGGCGGCCGGCGATGCTCCCATCCGCTCTGCTCCAGCTCGGGGACCGTGTCGTCGGTCTGCGGATGGCCGAGACAAAAATAGCCAATGAATTTCCAATCGGACGGCACGGCGAGGGCTTCGGCAACTGCGCATGGGTCGAGGATCGAGACCCAGCCCACGCCGATGCCCTGCGCCCGCGCCGCGAGCCAGATCGTGTGTACGGCGGTGACCGCCGAGTATTCGATCATCTCCGGCATGGTGTGACGGCCGAGGCCATGGCCTTGTGCCGTCGCGCGGTCGGCGAACACCGCAAGCTGACAGGGGGCTTCCTCAAGCCCGGCGAGCTTGAGACGGGCGTAAAGCCCG
>JASHVN010000043.1 GCA_030044555.1 Xanthobacteraceae bacterium
CGGCCCCAGCATCCTGCGCGAAGAACTGTCCGACGAGCAGATCGCCATGGACATGGACGATGCGGTGCGATTGAACGCCGCCGGCGTCGGCATTCAGGTGTTCATCGGCGGCGAGCACGAAACCCGCTCGGTGCACAACATGACCAAGCTGGTCGATGCCGGCCTGCACGCCGCGTGCCGGTCATGGGCATCACCGCTGTCGGCAAGGCGATGACGCGCGACGCCAAATATTTCCGGCTCGCCTGCCGCATCATCGCCGAACTCGGCGCCCAATACGTCAAGACCTATTACGTCGAGGAAGGCTTCGAGACGATTACCGCCTCCTGTCCGGTGCCGATCGTGATGGCCGGCGGCAAGAAGCTGCCCGAACTCGACGCGCTCACCATGGCTTACAACGCGGTGCAGCAGGGCGCTTCCGGTGTCGATATGGGCCGCAACATTTTCCAATCCGAAGCGCCGAAAGCGATGATCGCCGCGGTCTCGGCCGTCGTGCACAAGAACTTAAAGCCCAAGGAGGCTTTCGAGTTGTTCGCATCGCTCAAGGCGGATGCCGATCGGGTCATTGCCGACGCGTCATTCCGCGGCGCCGAGCGGCGGGCGCGATAACCCTCAAATCATCGCGCTTTAGCAGCACAGGTCGGCGGATGTGACTTCACAACCGCCGCCGCCATCACTTTGAGATAGCCGTCACTTCGGGGCAAAAGCGTTGGTATAGAGCTTCGTCATATCCGGCGCCGTCGGCAAAAGTTTCAGATCGGCGAAAGAACGCTTGAGCGTGGCCAACGATTCGGCGTCGAACCTGCAGTCCTTGGTGAACATGCCGATCGTGAGGTCGTAATCCTTCGCCATCACGCTTTGCGAAAATCCGGTGATGCCGCTTTCGATCTTCACCGTCTCGGCTTTGTGGGCGCGCATGTAATTGACCGTCTCGACCCAGGCGGCCACAAAGGCGCGCACCGCGTCCGGGTTGGTCTTGATCAGGTTGTTTGACGCGAACACCGTGCCCGAAGCCATGCTGCCCTCATAATCGGAGACCGGAATGAGCAGGCGGCCGGTCTTGTTCTCGTCCATGGCGAGGAACAGCGACGTCACCCCGACATCGGCGTCGATGAGGTGCGCGCGGAACGACGAGATAATGTTGCTGGCACCGTTGCCAATGGCCACGCCGGTGATGCCCTGCGGCCCCCATCCCTGCTTGCGTTCAAGCTCCTTCGCCAGCCAATCGGTCAGCGAGCCGGCGCTGGAGAACCCGATCTTTTTGCCCTTGAGCTCAGCAACGGAGTGGATAGGCGAGTCATAGGGCACGCCGATGCCGAGGAACGGAAGCGGCCCGGTGCTCTCGCAGACCGCCGTCATCGGCACGCCCTTGGCCACCAGCGCCATTTCGGTGCCGGCGCCGTCGCCGATGTCGATGCTGCTGGCCGCGACTGCGGTCGCCATTTTGCTGCCGCCGTTGAAATCGACAATCTTCAGATCAAGCCCGTGCTTTTTGAAAATGCCGAGCTTGTCGCCGACATTGACGGGGATGATCGGATCGGCGTTCGGCGCCGCTTTGCCGACAGTCAGTGTCGTTTGCGCGGCCGCGACCGGCGGCAAACCAAGGCATCCAAGGACGATGGCGAGCGCGGCGACAAGCGGGCCGCGCGGCGGCGTTCTGATCATGGCTTCCTCCCTGCCCATTTCCCTTTTTGCAGCCAGCAGAGCACCGCGTTGAACGCGCGGCAATGCGGTCAAGGGCCGCGCGCAGCGCCCCGGGCGGATAACAATGGCCACTGGAAAAGGAGAATAGCGAATAGAGGGCAATGGAACTATTGCCTTCTGTTTGCCGCCGGTCCTTCGTTGAGGGGCAGGTCGAGCGAGAGCGCGTCTATTCGTAGCTGCGCTCTGATGCCGGCCTGATCAGGAACCAAGCCGCGGCGCCGGCCGCGATGGCGCCGCCCAGGGCTGCAAGCACGTGCGCGATCCAGGAGGCGCTGCCGATGGGGCTCTCTGGGCCTGTGTTCTGCGGTTCGGCTGTGACCACCATGGCATGCACCACGGGTGCCGGTGCGGCGGAAGCCACGGCCGCTGTCTTCGCCGGGGCAGGCGGAGGCGCGGCTTGGTCGCGCTCATTGGGTAAAGCGGCCGGCACGGAGTGCCCGCCGGTCACGATCTGATCGGGATCGGTATTGACCGTCGGCTCGGTGGTCACTGCAGGCGGCGACTGGTCTGGCGTAAGCGTCGGCATTGCGGCCGGCGCCGCCGCGGCATCGGCGGTCGGCCAAATATTTTGCGGCATCGCCGCGGAGGCGACCGGGACTGCGGCTGCGGCGGCTGGGGCTGGCACTCGCCGGGCCTCCATGATCGCTCTGCGCGGCCGGGCGACGACGTGCCTTGCGATCCTCTCTCGGGAGAGGAAGGGCTTTTTCCTTTTCGCGATCACTGCCGCCAGCTTGGGGTGCGGTGCGAGCTTCGCTTTGCCCCTGTGCTCGGTGAATTGCAAAAGCGGCAGCGGCTTGCCGACCGGGCCGGTTGCGGATTGGGCTGCCGCGCTCCCGAGCATGACAGCCAGAAAAAACAAAATAGACGCGCCGGCGGTAGCGATGCGAATGCGCGGCATGCCGTTCTCCATCACTCCCCCGGCGGCGCATTCCGCATGGGCGATTGACTTGAGAGTGACGCAATTGCGGATTTTTTCGCGCAAAGCGGCGACGAAAAACGGCACTGTTAACCAACGAATGCGTCATTCCGGCTGCGGCCTTCCCAGGTCGCCCGGAACGGTAATCACCCGAGCTCGGTGATCACTTCCGGAAAGTGATGCAGCCGCTCGCCGGGACCATCGGGACCGATGAGATAGTTGTCGCAAAACCACGACATCGTGCCGCCGCGGATGTAGGTCGGGTGCACGACGATGTTCATGTCCTTCTCGATATTCATCGGCTCGTCGCTGCGGATGAGCGGCCGTTCGACCAGGTCGTAGCCCTGGCCGTGGCAATGCAGGCGCTTCTCCTCCGGCCTGCCGTTTTTGCGCATGAACTCGTTATAGGCGGCGAAGATATCCTTGCAGGGCGCGCCGGGCTTCAGCAGGCCGAGATTGAACTTTCGCGCCTCCAGCGCAAACGCATATTCGTCCTGCATCTGCTGCGACGCCTTGCCGATGACGCAAGTGCGGCCGAGTTCCGTGTAGATGCCGCCGGGGCCGGCGTCTTCCACCAGGAGCGCGACCGTGTCGCCATCCTGGATGACGCGGTTCTGATAATGGCGATGGCCGAACAAGGCTGGCTTGCCCGGCGGCATCGACGCGCACAGATAGATGCCGTGCTCGCTGCCGTGGCGCTGGCTGTAGCATTGGGCGATGGCCGCGACCTCGCGGTCGCGCATGCCGGGTTCGACGGCGGCAAAGGCCGCGCGCATGGCGCCGTCCTGCATGGCGGCGGCGCGGCGGATGAGCGCCTGCTCTTCCGGGCTTTTGATCACCTTGATGCGGTCGACGAGGTCCGAGGCGTCGACAAATTTGGAGTTGGAGAGGCGACCCTTCTGCAAGTAATCGACCACCGCGAACGACATCTGATAGGTGCCGACCAGGCCGATCGTGCCGCCGGCGTAAGGCGCGAGCGCTTGCGCCGCCAGCTCCGGATCGTAGCTCGCGGTGTAGTAACACGATGAGTAGCTCGGCGTGGTCAGCCATTGCTTGACGCCGCGGCGCACGCCATCGCCATTCTCGCCGATATTAAAGACGCCGCCGAACGGACCTTGGCTCACCAGCGTCATCAGATCGTCGCGCGGAAATACGACCAGGAGCGGGTAGCCGTTGGTGGCGGTCAGATCGGTGAAATATTTGACGTAACCGCCCATCTGCTCGACGTTGTTCTGCATCACCAGCACGTCGATCTTTTCGCGCTCCATGGCCGCGCGCACCGCGGCCCAGCGGCGCTCCAGTTCCGCCGTCGAGATCGGCGTCTGCAGGCGTTCGGACAATTGCTCCATGTGCGTCTTCTCCTCGTGGTCCGATTCTAATATTCGCATCCAGGTTCGGCAGTCTCTCGTGCGAATGTTAGGATCAAAGGACCGCTGGCAAATATAAGTGCTAGTGGAGCTTTTGGATTTGACATTCGCTTCATGCGTTCGCGGCTTGGTGTAGCGAATGTCAAATCCGCTCCACTAAGTCGCCAAAGCTAATGCGGCACGACGTTGATCATGCTGCCGATATCACCGTTAAGGAAGCACCGCATGTTGGTTTCGACCGTCGGCCAGGCATGATCGATATAAACGTCGCAGAAGCCGCCCTGGTGGGTGGTGATGATAACGTTGTCCATCGACCAGAACGGATGATCGCCCGGCAGCGGCTCCTCGACAAACACGTCGAGCGCGGCGCCGGCGATCCGTCCGTTGCGCAGTGCCTCGACCAAGGCGCCCTCATCGACCACGCCGCCGCGGGCGAGATTGACGAGAAAAGCGCCAGGCTTCATCGCCGCGAATACCTTCGCGTCGATGCTATTGCGGGTCTTGTCCGTCAACGGCGTTAGCAACACGAAGAAATCCAGCTCTCCCGCCACCTCGGTAAGCTCGGTACTCGCATGCATGCGGTCGAAGTCCGGCAGCTCGCGCGGAACTGAACTGATGCCGATAACGCGCATGCCGAAAATCTTGCACCTGGGCGCCAGCGCTTCGGCAATGGCGCCGATACCAAAAATGCCGACCGTCTTGTTGTGCAGAAGCTGCGCCGGGAAGCGCTGCCATTGCCGCTTCTCTTGCAAACGAACCGCGCGCGGCAGGTTGCGGGCGAGCGCCAGCATGGCCGCGATGGCGGCTTCGGAAACCGGCGGACCGTGAATGCCGTGCACGTTGGTAACAACGACATCTTCGCGCAGGCACGGCCGATCGATGAGATTGTCGACGCCGGTGCCGAGCGCCTGCACCCATTTCAGCCTTTTGGCGGATTGCAGGACCTGGTCGGAGAGCATCGGCGCGAAGGTCAAGAGTGCGTCGGCTTCGGCAATATGGGGGCCGGCCTTGGAGTGATGATCGACCAACGCGACATTGAGTTCCGGGAAACGGGCCTGCATGCGGGCGCGGTATTGATTGCGGACCGGCTCCGGCATGGCCAATAAAATGAGCAGGTTGGTCATGCGCAATGGCTTGTGTCGCAGGTCTCTTGTGTACAGGTCTTGTGTCGCAGGTCTGTCGGCGAACCGGCTTATATCGTTCCAGCAGATGGCCGCCAAGCTATCGCGGAAGCCGGTGATCTCGGCTAAGATGTCCCGGGCGGATAGGCGGGGCTTCAATTTCCTTTCATTAGGCGATCGGGAGAACAAGCATGAGCATTGATCACTTTGATCTATCGAGCGTGAATTGGGTCTTCGTCGGCCTCATGACGGCGCTCGCGTTCGTTACGGCCTTGCTCGGCAGCCTCATTGCGTTCAAAAACCGTTTTATCGGCGCCATCATCGCCGCAATTCTGTTCGGCATCGGCTTCGTCGCCTGGAACTATTACCCGCATAATTTCGGCCTGCCGGTCCTCAAGACGACCGCACTGGACGGGACGGTCACCCCGCCGACCACCGCCGCGGAGCCGCCGGCTCCGGCACCCGCGGCCCCGCCGCCCGGCGGCACGATGGCGCCACCGAGCACGCCGCCCAGTGGCTCGCAGTAGCTTGGGCCAGTATGCCGCCAAGCGATTGACGTTTGCGCTGATGGCGGTATGCGTAATTGAGGATTTGCTGGCAGAAATGGAGAGGTCATGAACAAGGTCTATGCGGACGCACGCTCCGCGTTGGCCGGGTTGCTCAAGGACGGCATGACCATCATGGCCGGCGGCTTCGGCCTGTGCGGCATTCCAGAGACCTTGATTTTTGCGATCCGCGATTCCGGTGTGAAGAACCTGACCGTCGTCTCCAATAATGCCGGGGTTGACGGCAAAGGCCTGGGCATCCTGCTCGACACCCGGCAGGTGAAGAAAATGATCTCCTCCTATGTGGGGGAGAACAAAACCTTCATGCAGCAGTTTCTCGCCAACGAACTGGAAATCGAGTTCAATCCCCAGGGCACGCTCGCCGAACGCATCCGCGCCGGCGGCGCTGGCATTCCGGCATTTTTCACCAGGACCGGCGTCGGCACCCAGATCGCTGAAGGCAAAGAGGTGCGCGAATTCGACGGCCAGCGCTACGTGATGGAGCGCGGTCTTGTTGCTGACCTGTCGATCGTCCACGCCTATCGCGGCGACACTGAGGGCAACCTAGTCTATCGCAAGACCGCGCGTAATTTTAATCCGCCGATGGCGACCGCCGGCAAGGTGACTATTGCGGAAGTCGAGCAACTCGTTCCGCCGGGCGATCTCAATCCTGATCATATCGTGACGCCCGGCATCTATGTGCAGCGCATCATTCACGTGCCGAACGCGACCAAGCACATCGAGCAGCGCACCGTGCGCAAGCGGCAGCCAGCGGACGCGCCGGCCGGAACCGGAGAAGAAGTGTAATGGGAGTTGAGAGCTGATGGCTTGGACCCGCGAACAGATGGCGGCCCGCGCCGCCGAGGAACTGCGCGACGGCTTCTACGTCAACCTCGGAATCGGCATTCCGACGCTGGTCTCGAACTACATTCCGCAAGGCATGAGCGTGCAACTGCAGAGCGAGAATGGCATGCTCGGCACCGGGCCGTTTCCCTTCGAGGGCGACGAGGATCCCGATCTCATCAATGCCGGCAAGCAGACCGTCACCGAGCTGCCGACCACAAGCTACTGCAACTCCGCCGATTCCTTCGCCATGATCCGCGGCGGCCACATCGATATCGCCATCCTGGGCGCCATGCAGGTGGCTGAGAACGGTGACATCGCCAACTGGATGATCCCCGGCAAGCTGGTCAAAGGCATGGGCGGCGCCATGGATCTGGTCGGCGGCGTCAAGAAAGTGGTCGTGGTCATGGAGCACTCGGCCAAAGGCGAGCCCAAACTCCTGCACCGTTGCAACCTGCCGCTCACCGGCGCTGGCGTGGTCGATATGGTGATCACCGATCTCGGCGTGTTCACCGTCGACCGCAACAACGGCTCGGGCATGACGCTGATCGAACTGGCGCCCGAGGTCACCCTCGACGAGGTCAGGGCGAAGACGCAGGCGAGCTTCAAGGTCGCCAATACCCTCATGCAATAGCGCATGATCCGGAAAAGTGTGAAGCGGTTTTCCGAAAAGATCATGCGCAAACAAAGAGCTGAAGCGCGATGACGATTCGTCCTCAAATCATCGCGCTTCTAGCCCGCCATGCGCGTGCGTCTGCCGGCATTGCCCGGGGCGCAAAGGACATCCGGCTGATTTGCCGGTATTGACACCCAATCAATGATTGTGCCGGGGCGCTGTGTGCCGCAGGCCGCAGCGGAAGTGACTGTCGATGACCGTTGATCGTGGCGCGCGGCCGGCAGGGCCGTATGCAGCGAGCGTGGCACACAGCGTGTCTTCCGACTTCGCCCGGCTTGCCACAGCGCCCGCCCCCGTGGCCGAGCCAGGATCGCTCACTCACCGTGAGCGCCGGCTTATCGTCATGGCCATGATGATGCCGGTCTTCATGGGGTCGATCGACCAGTCGATCCTGGCGAGCTCATTGCCGACCATCGGCAACGTCTTCGGCGACCTGCACGATCTGCCCTGGGTCATCACCTCCTACCTGATCGCGTCGACCGCACTTACTCCGCTCTATGGCAAATTCGCCGACATTCATGGTCGGCGTGCCTCGCTAATGATCGCGCTCGGCATCTATATGACCGGATCGCTGATCAGCGCGACGTCGACCAGCCTTTTGATGCTGATCGGCGGGCGTATCGTGCAAGGCTGCGGCGGCGGCGGCTTGGTCACGACCTCGCAAATGGTGCTGGGCGATATCGCCCCGCCGAAGGATCGCGCCAAATACTACGCTTATTTTTCCATCGCCTTCACCAGTGCCGGGGCCTGCGGGCCGGCGGTCGGCGGATGGATCTGCCAGCATTGGCACTGGTCGCTGATCTTTTTGTGGAAATTTCCGTTCTGCCTGATCGCTGGCGTGTTGGCCTGGAACGTGCTGCGGCGGTTGCCGCGCTATGAGCGGCCGCACCGGCTCGATGTCGTCGGCGCGGTGCTGATCATGGTGGCAAGCTCGTCGTTCATGCTGGCGCTCAACCTGGGTGGGGTGCGTTTTCCCTGGGTTTCCGCACCCATTTTGGCGCTTTTTGGTTGCACGCTGCTGCTCGGCGCCGCCTTTGTGATGCGTTTGCTCAACGCCGTGGAGCCGCTTATCCCCATCGCCATTTTGGCCGATCCGACGGCGCAGCTCGCGACCGTGGCGCATTGCTTCGGCTGGGGCTCGCTCATCGGGCTGAACATTTTTTTGCCGATGTATCTGCAGAGCGCGCTCGGCTGGTCTCCAACCGATGCCGGACTAAGCCTCATCATCCTCATGGCCACCTTGAACATGAGCGCCGGGCTTTCCAGTCAGCTGATCGGTCGGGTGAAGCATTACAAGGCGCTGCCGATTGCATTCCTCATTGTGGGCATTGGCGCCATTCTGGCACTGGCCTATTCGGCCTCGACGATGACGGCGGAGAAATTCGAGATCATCTTGTTCGTCATCGGCATCGGCTTCGGCCCGACGGCGCCGCTCACCCAGGTCGTGCTGCAGAATACCGTGGCTACCAATCATCTGGGGGCAGCCATCGGAACCATGAGCTTTTGCCGCACGCTCTTGGGAACAATTGTGGTCGCCGTATTCGGCGCCATTGTGCTTTCGGGGGCGATCGGGCAGCCGGCGGTCGGCATGACCGGCCATGCCGCCGCCGCGATAAAGCCGTTCACCGTGATCTTCCTCGCCACGGCCGGCACGATGATCGTGGCATTCCTGGCCTTGGTGCTGGTCGAGGAGAAGCCGCTGCAGGCGACGATGCCGGCCGCTCAGGCCCAGAAGCCGGCGTAAGGGCAATTCCGCAGTTGCGGTAACTGCTGTCCCGGGAGCCCCGGACCGAAAATTCTCGCCCACCAGGGCCAAAAAAGTTTGCCGCCCTCTCGAACCTGTTCGGCTCCGGCTGCGACTAACCTTACGGTGGCCACCATGCCGCTATCGGCGCTCCCTCCGACCCCCCCGTCAAGCGCCGATTCTTAAAGACCCGCCCGGCTCCGTCCCCTCCGGGCGGGTCGATCTTTACGAGGGCCCTCCCTTTACGCTTTCGCCGAATACCTCGACAATGGTTGGCGTGGGGGAAAGCTTGTGCCTAGTGGTCCGATTCTAACATTCGCATCCAGGTTCGGCAGGCTCGTATGCGAATGTTAGAATCAAGGGACCACTAGCAAGCATAGTGGAGCTTTGGATTTTGACATTCGCTTCACGAGTTGGCGGCGGGGCAGGTAGCGAATGTCAAATCCGCTCCACTAGTGAAACGGTCCTCGAAACCGAAGACCTCACCAAGGATTTTGCCGGCTTTATCGCCGTGCGCTCCGTCAATCTGCGCGTCAGGCGTGGCGCCATTCACGCGGTGATCGGTCCTAACGGGGCCGGCAAGACCACCTGCTTCAATCTGCTCAGCAAATTCTTAAATCCGACGCGCGGCCGCATCGTCTTTGATGGCCGCGACATTACCGCGCTGACGCCTGCCGAGGTCGCCCGCCTCGGGCTCGTGCGCTCGTTTCAGATCTCGGCCGTTTTTCCGCACCTGACCGTGCTGGAAAATGTGCGCGTCGCGCTGCAACGCCGGCGCGGCGGGTCGTTCGATTTCTGGCGCAGCAAGCGCGTGTTGCGCGCGTTCGATGAGCGGGCGAATGCGCTCCTCGCCGATGTCGGGCTTCTGCCCTACGCGAACATCCCGGCGGGGCAATTGCCCTATGGCCGCAAGCGGGCGCTGGAGATCGCGACGACCATCGCGCTCGACCCGCAGATGCTGCTGCTCGACGAACCCACCTCCGGCATGGCGCGCGAGGACATCGAGCGCATCAGCACGTTGATCAAGGCTCTCGCGGTGGATCGCACGGTGCTGATGGTCGAACACAATATCAGCGTCATCGCCAACCTCTGCGACCGCATCACCGTGCTCAGCCGCGGCGAGATTTTGGCGGAGGGCGATTACCAGACGGTATCGGCCGATCCGGCTGTGCGCGAAGCCTATCTCGGGACCGGCCATGACTGAGCGGACCATGGCTGAGCGGACCATGACTGAACGGACCATGGTTGAGATGCCGGCGCTCCTTGTCGTCGAGGCGCTGCAAGCCTGGTACGGCGAGTCGCACATTCTGCACGGCGTCACCTTCGACGTGCGCGCTGGTGAAGTGGTGACGCTGCTCGGACGCAATGGGGCCGGCAAGACCACGACGCTCAAATCGATCATGGGAATGGTCGAGCGCCGCACCGGCGCCGTGCGTCTCGACGGCCGCGAATTGATCCGGCTTTCCTCCGACGCGATCGCCCGCGCCGGGATAGCGATCTGTCCTGAGGAGCGCGGCATCTTTGCCAGCCTCAATGTGCAGGAGAATTTGTTGTTACCGCCGCAATTGCGGCCCGGCGGCCTCGATCTCGCGCAAATTTTCCAGCTGTTTCCCAATTTGCGTGAACGTTTTTCCAGCCAAGGGACGAAACTTTCCGGTGGCGAGCAGCAGATGCTGGCGATCGCCCGCATCCTGCGTACGGGTGCACGGCTTTTGTTGCTCGACGAGCCGACGGAAGGGTTGGCCCCGGTCATCATCCAGCAGATCGGGCGCACGATCGGCGCACTCAAGGCACAAGGCTTTACCATCCTTTTGGTCGAGCAGAATTTCCACTTCGCTGCTACGATAGCCGATCGCTATTACGTCATGGAGCACGGCCGCATAATCGACCGCTTCTCCAATAACGAACTTGAGGCGAATATGAGCAAGCTCCACGAATATCTCGGAGTTTGATATAGACAAAGCGAGGGCGGAACGCCCCGCAGAGGGAGGATGCAATGAGAGTAGCAGCAAGCTTGGCTTTTGCGCTCGCCGCGATTTTTGCCAACGCGGCGCAGGCGCAAAATCCTATCCCGGTCAAAATCGGCGTGCTCACCGACATGTCGAGCCTTTATGCCGACGACACCGGGCCGGGTTCGGTCGCCGCCGCCAAATTGGCGATCCAGGATTTCAACCCGGCGGCACACGGCATGAAAGTCGATCTGGTCGTCGCCGATCATCAGAACAAGCCGGATGTGGGTGCCAGCATCGCGCGACAATGGTTCGACGTCGATCATGTCGACATGATTGTCGACGTGCCGAATTCCGCCGTGGCGCTCGCCGTAAGCGATGTCACGCGGCAAAAGAACAAAGTATTTCTGGTTTCCGGCGCTGCCATCTCCGATCTCACCGGTCCGAAATGCTCGCCGAATACGATCCATTGGACCTACGACACCTGGATGCTCGCCAACGGCACAGGCAAGTCGGTCGTCAAGACCGGCGGCAAGACCTGGTTCTTCATCACCGCCGATTATGCGTTTGGGCATGCGCTCCAGCGTGACACCAGTGCGGTGGTTGAAGCGAATGGCGGCAAGGTCCTCGGCAGCGTCAACGTGCCGCTCAACAATCAGGATTTCTCCTCCTTCCTGCTGCAAGCGCAACAATCGAAGGCGCAGATCATCGGGCTAGCCAATGCCGGCGGCGACACCATCAATTCCATCAAGCAGGGCGCCGAGTTCGGTATTACCGCCGGCGGGCAGCATTTCGCCGGGCTCCTGGTCTTCCTGCCGGATGTCGAAGCTCTGGGATTGAAGGCCGCGCAAGGGCTGGTGCTGACCGAGACGTTCTACTGGGACATGAATGACGCCACGCGCGCCTGGACCAAACGCTGGCAGGTCTCGCGCCCGGGCAAATTTCCGAGCATGAATCAGGCCGGCGTGTATTCGGCGACTTTGCATTACTTGAAGGCGGTCGCCGCGCTCAAAAGCGCTGCCGACGGCAAGGCCGTGGTCGCCGAGATGAAGAAGCTGCCGACGAACGATCCGCTGTTCGGCAAAGGCATGATCCGCGCCGATGGCCGCAAGATTCATCCAGCCTATCTGTTCCAGGTGAAGTCGCCCGCGGAATCGAAATATCCAGGCGACGATTACATCCTCAAAGCCACGATTCCGGCTGACGAGGCATTCCGGCCGATGAGCCAGGATAATTGCCCGCTGGTGAACGCAGCGAAGTGAATGAGACCACCGCAGCGAACTCCGTCGCCGCGCGGCGAGGGAGTTCGCCCGCGGATCGCGGGCGGAGAGGGCAGATCCTGAGCGTGGCCGCATGTTCGAAATCTTCGGCGTTCCGTCCCAGGCCTTGTTCGGGCAGTTGTTGATCGGCCTGATCAACGGTTCGTTCTACGCGCTCTTGAGCCTCGGGCTTGCCGTCATCTTCGGCATGCTCAACGTCATTAATTTCACCCACGGCGCTCAGTACATGATGGGCGCATTCGCCGCCTATCTGCTGCTGCAGTACCTCGGCCTCAATTATTGGGTAGCGCTCGTCGTCGTCCCGCTCCTGGTCGGGGCGAGCGGCATGCTGGTGGAGCGGCTGTTCCTCCAATACGTGCGCCAGCTCGATCACCTGTATGGTCTCATTCTCACTTTCGGCCTCGCACTCGTCATTGAGGGCTTGTTCCGTAATTATTTCGGTTCGTCGGGCGAGCCGTACCAGCCCCCGGACTTGCTGCAGGGCGGGCAAAATCTCGGCTTCATGTTTCTGCCGAACTACCGCGCCTGGGTGATCGTGTTCTCGCTGGTGGTATGCTTCGTCACCTGGTTCGTCATCGAGCGCACGCGGCTGGGTTCGTATCTGCGAGCCGCGACTGAGAACCCGGCGCTGGTCCGCGCCTTCGGCATCAATGTGCCGCGCATGGTGACGCTGACCTACGGTTTCGGCGTCGGCTTGGCGGCGCTGGCCGGCGTGATGGCGGCACCGATCTACAACGTGTCGCCGCAGATGGGCTCCGACGTCATCATCGTCGTGTTCGCGGTCGTGGTCATCGGCGGCATGGGCTCGATTCTCGGCGCCATCATCACCGGGTTCGCGCTCGGCATCATCGAGGGACTGACCAAAGTATTTTTTCCGGAGGCCTCCAGCACGGTGATCTTTGTCATCATGGCCATTGTCTTGCTGATACGGCCGACCGGTCTGTTCGGCCGGACCGCATGATGGCGGCGAGCGTCGCTCCTCCTGCACCGCAAGCGCGCGTTGATCGCGCGCACGGCGCAGGCACGGCTATCGCTTTTTGCATCATGGTGGCGCTGCTCGCGGTGGCGCCGTTCGTGGTCTACCCGGTGTTTCTCATGCAGGCGCTCTGCTTTGCGCTCTTCGCCTGCGCGTTTAATTTGCTGGTCGGCTATGCCGGCCTTCTGTCGTTCGGGCACGCGCTGTTCTTCGGCTGGGCGAGCTATCTCTGCGCTCACGCCGCCAAGCGTTGGGGTTTTCCGCCGGAGGCGGCGGTCCTCTTCGGCACCGCGAGCGCCGGCGTATTAGGGGCGGCCGCCGGCTTCCTCGCCATCCGCCGCCAGGGCATTTATTTCGCCATGATCACGCTGGCGCTGGCGCAGATGATGTATTTCGTCGCTCTGCGTGCGCCATTCACCGGCGGCGAGGACGGCATCCAGGACGTGCCGCGCGGCCGTTTGTTCGGCCTGTTCGATCTGTCGCACGAAATGACGATGTACGTCTTCGTGCTCGTCATGGTGATTGCCGGCTTTCTGTTCATCTACCGTGTCATCAACTCGCCGTTCGGCGAGGTCTTGAAAGCGATCCGCGAGAACGAGCCGCGCGCCATCTCGCTCGGTTACCGGACCGAGCGTTACAAACTCGTCGCGTTCGTGCTCTCGGCGACATTTGCGGGGCTGGCAGGCGCCTTGAAGGCGCTGGTTTTTCAGCTGGCCTCGCTGACCGACGTCTATTGGACCATGTCGGGCGAGGTGGTGCTGATGACGCTGGTCGGCGGGCTCGGCACGATATTCGGTCCGGTCGTCGGCGCGTTCCTGATCGTCGCCATGGAGACCTATCTGGCGCAGCTCGGCCAATGGGTGCTGGTGATCCAGGGAGCGATTTTTGTCGTCTGCGTGCTGGTTTTTCGCCGCGGCATCGTCGGCGAACTGGCAAGGGCGTTGCGGGTCAGCTTATAAGACAGGGACAACGGAGGTACTGATGAGTGCGGAAGCACGATTGAAAGAACTGGGACTGGTATTGCCGAAGCTGCCAAAGCCGGTTGCCAATTACGTCCCCTATCGGCTTGCCGGAAATTTGTTGTTTCTCTCCGGCCAGGGCCCAAGTGAGAACGGCGTTGCGCTCACCGGCAAGCTCGGCGCCGAGATCGGCATCGAGGAAGGCTATCGCCGCGCCCGGCTCATCGGTCTCGGGCTGCTCGCCGCCATGCACGATGCGCTTGGCTCGCTGGACCGCGTCGACTTCATCGTCAAGCTTCTCGGCATGGTCAATGCGCTGCCGAATTTCAACGACTCCCCGAAGGTGATCAACGGCTGCTCCGATCTCTTCGTGGAGGTATTTGGCGAGGCGGGACGGCACGCCCGTTCTGCAGTAGGCAACGTCATGCTGCCTAATCAGATCTCGGTCGAGATCGAGGCGATCGTTGCCGTAAAATCATAAGATTGGCTCGGCGGCGGCGGCCTGCTTTGCGGCCGCTTTTTACCGCTTTTATCCACAGGGGAGGCGAAGCGCAGGCTCCCCACGTTCCGGTTGCAAGTTTTTTGTTGCTCGAATCAAACAACGTCATGAAAATGAAAAGATATCGATTCGTCCGCTATTTTCGGCTTTTTCCATGTCGGAACGGGAAGCAGATCCGTACGGCAGTATTGCGCGTAAATGGCTTGCCCTGGCGGAGCGGCGCAGGGCGCATCTCATGGATATTTTGCAAAGCGGCCGTTGGCAAAATTATCTGAGTGACGGAGAACTGGAAGACCAGCTGTACGAACTCGATCTCATCTGCGGCCAGCTTGCCGAGATCGCCGGGACCGCCTTGGCATAGGAGCCCACGCCCGGCGCATCAGCGCTTTTCGGCAAGGTGCGCGGGTTGTGTGCTTGACTTGACTTCAGCGCGGGGCCGCTCAGAACCCAGGGCGCTGTGTCCCGCGCCGGCGTGCTCTACACAGCCTTTAACAATGCCCGCTGCACTGCAGCAGGGTGGACATATCGTGTCTGACCTGCTCATTTCCCCCCGCCGGTGACCCCCTCAGCAAGTGATCATCCAATGACGAGTGCTCTGTTCTCGCCCATCCGTCTCGCCGACCTCGAATTATCCAACCGCATCGTCGTCGCCCCGATGTGCCAGTATAGCGCCAACGACGGCGCCGCCACCGATTGGCACATGACCCATCTGGGAATGCTGGCAAATTCGGGCGCCGGCTTGGTGGTGGTCGAAGCCACCCATGTGGAGCGGCACGGACGCATTACCCACGGCTGCCTCGGACTTTACTCCGATGCCTGCGAGGCGGCTCTCGAACGGGTCATCAACCACTGCCGCCGCATCGGCTCGGCCAAATTTGCCATTCAACTCGCCCATGCCGGACGTAAAGCGTCGTCACAGCGTCCATGGGAGGGCGCCAAGGCACTCGGGCCGCATGAGGATCCCTGGCCGACCATCGCGCCGTCTGCGCTCCCCTTCGGTCCGGGCTGGCATACGCCCGCCGCCATGACGGAAGAGGACATGGCGCGGGTGCGCACGGACTTTGTCCAGGCGGCGCGCCGCGCGGTGCGGCTCGGCTTCGATGCGATCGAACTGCATCTCGCCCATGGATATTTGCTGCACAGCTTCGTCTCGCCGCTCTCCAACAAGCGCAATGACCAATGGGGCGGCTCGCTCGATGGCCGCATGCGCTTCCCGCTCGAAGTGGCGCGCGCTGTCCGCGACGTGATGCCTAACGGCACGCCACTTGGCGCGCGTATCACCGGCACCGATTGGGTGGATGGCGGACTGACCGCCGACGATGCGGTCGTGTTGACCAAAGGGCTCAAGGCTGCCGGGCTTGCCTACGTCGATGTTTCCTCCGGCAATATCACCCCGGACAGCCGCTGGCCGAGCGAGCCCGGATTTAACCTGCCATTCGCCGAACGCGTGCGCCGTGAGACCGGCATGCCCGTCCGCGCGGTCGGCATGATTGCCGGTGCCAAGCAGGCTGAAGCCATTATCGCCGAAGGCAAGGCCGACATGGTGGCGATGGCGCGCGCCTTCCTCGATGACCCGCATTGGGGCTGGCACGCGGCGCAGGCGCTCGCCGCCGAGGTGGCGCGCCCAGTGCAATATGTGCGCGCTACACCGGCGTTATGGCCGGGCGCGGCATTGCGCGGCTGAGGGAGCGGCGGCCAGAGTCCGAGACTTGGATATCCGCAACGCGCTTGCGGATTTCGCCGGTGTCAAATCCGCGCTACGACGGCGGCGATGAGCAATCCGGTTCTCGTTGAAGTTTGGCGCGGCCCCCTCGTTGAGAGCCGGCACCGCGGTGCGGTCGCAATTGCCCACGCCGACGGGGCGAGCGTTCTTGCCCTTGGTGATGTGACTGCGGCGGTTTTCCCGCGTTCCGCGATCAAGGCCCTGCAGGCCTTGCCGCTGGTAGAAGCGGGCGCCGCCGATCGCTATGGCCTTGACGAGGAGGAACTGGCGCTCGCCTGCTCATCGCACAGCGGCGAGGCGGCTCACGTCGATGGCGTCTTGAGGATGCTGGCGAAATCCGGTCTCGACGCGTCGGCGCTGGCCTGCGGGACCCATTGGCCGATCAATCAGGCCGCGGCTTTTGCGTTGGCAAAAACTGGCGCTCCCTCGGCGCTTCACAATAATTGTTCAGGCAAGCATGCGGGATTTTTGTGCCTCGCCTGCGCGATGGGGATCGACCATGCCGATTACTGGCGGCCCGATCATCCGGTGCAGCAAAGGGTGCGCGGCGTGCTCGAAGACTTGACCGGCGCAAGCTTGGGGCCGCAGTGCCGCGCGGTCGACGGCTGCTCAGTGCCGACGTGGGCCATACCGCTGAAAAATCTCGCGCGGGCCTTCGCGAAATTCGGCACCGGGCAAGGCCTTTTGCCCGAGCGTGCCGCGGCTGCGGCGCGGCTGCGCGCGGCCTGTGCCAGGCATCCCTGGCACGTTGCCGGGAGCGGCCGCTTCTGCACCGAGATCATGAAACTCCTCGGCGCCCGTGCATTTGTCAAAACCGGCGCCGAAGGTGTCTTCTGCGGCGCCCTGCCGGAGCAGGGGCTCGGCATCGCCGTCAAATGCGACGACGGTGCCGGCCGCGCCGCCGAAGTGATCATGGCGGCGAGCATCGCGCGCCTTCTGCCGCTGGAGGAAGCCCTTCGCGCGGCACTTTTGCGCTTCATGCGCCCGACACTGCACAACTGGAACGGCATCGAAGTCGGCACGCTGCGCGTGACTGACGCGCTGAACAAGCTCCAACAATAAGCCAGAGCGGCATTGCACCGGTAAGGTCGAAGCTTACCTGACGCGATTGCCGCTGATGGAGAGCTGCGCGTAGCGCGCCGTATCTTCCTTGGTCAGGTCGCCGGTGACGGGCTTCTTCCATACCATGCCGACAATAGCGCCGAGCCGCGTGCCGCTGATCAGGTTGTTGGCGATCAGGCTTCCACCGGCGCCGGGCGCGACCGAGACAGTGATGCCGTAATTGGCGCCGCGCACGATGTTCGCGCTCACAGCGACGTCGCGCAGATATTGCCCTGCGCCGACCGAGATGCCGATGTGGGGTGCGTTTTCGATGACGTTGCCACTCACCATCGAATCGGCCTCGACGCCGATCCCGATGCCGGCATCGTCGTTCGGATCGGTGCCGGGCGGGCGGTGGTCGATGAGATTGCGGATCAGATTTCCCTGCACGACCGCAAGCCGTCCGCCGTCGTTGAAATTGGTGACCGAGACGCCCATGGCGGCGCCGTCGACAATGTTGTTGGCGATCACGGCGCCCTCAAAGCCGAATTCTGCGTAAAGCGCGACCTCGCCGAGCTTGGTGCAGGTGTTGCCCACGACCTGCAAATTGGACGCCGTATTGCCGCGAACGGCCGAGAACGCCGCATCGCGGATGCGGTTGCCGCGCACGATGACGTTATTGGCGCGAAAGACGTTGATGGCGTTGCCGTACTGGCCGGAGCCGCCGGATCTGTTGCTGACGTTTTCGATGCGGTTATCGACGACCAGGGTGCCATCGTCGCCCGCCGCGCTGCGCCAGACCAGAATGCCGTTATTGCCGGCGTCGCGCACGTGATTGCCGGAAATCGTCAGCGCCTGCGCGTCGAGCGAAAAGATGGCGGCGTCGTTAGCGCTGATCGTGTTGCCGGCGACCTCGCCCTCGACCGCCTGCAGGCTGAGGCCGTTGCCGCCAGCATTGACGATCTCGCAATCGATAACGCGAACCGCGCGTCCTTGGGCGATGTGGATCAGTCCGCGCTGCTCCAGCAGTGGAATCTTGTCGCCATCGAACAGGAGGCCGCTGAGGCTGACATGGTCGCTGCCCGTTGCCGTCATCACGTTCGGAGCGCCCGACATGGCGATGCGTGTCGATCCCGCCACGCCCATGATCGCGGTGTGCGGCGGCAAAACGAGGCCGCCGGCACGATACGCACCAGGACCCAGATGCAGCACGGCGCGCGCTGCCGCTGCGGTGTCAATGGCGCGCTGAAAGATCTTTGATTGGTCCGCAACCGGGTCTGGCCGCAATCCGAGCGTGGCGGCATCGATACTGCCGCGCTGCACAACCTCGCGTGCAGGCAAGGCCGTCTCCCGGGCAAACGCGGGCGCCGCCGAACCGGCCGTGGCGACGCCGGCAAACGCACCAAACAAATGGCGGCGATCGAAATTCATCGCGGGACTCCTGAAGGACCGAGATGTGGCATGCACCAAGCAGCGTGCCACTATCCTGTCCTGCTCCGGCACAGGCGGCCTATCCGGTGATAGCGTTAACGTTTGCTTGCCGCGACGAGCTCGACGAGCAGCATTTCGGCCGCGGCAACCAATTGGGCAAGCGACGGCGGACGGCGCCTTGGCTGTACACGGCTGTTTTCTACGCGCCTGCGCGGCCGCGGGCCGCGCGCCACCGCGGGGATGTGCACGAACTGAACGAGTGGCCGGCCTT
>JASHVN010000324.1 GCA_030044555.1 Xanthobacteraceae bacterium
TCTCCGGTCGATCATACGCCCCCTTACGAAATCTTATCGTTCGGCGCCGATGGCCGCGAAGGTGGTACGGGCGATGACGCGGACATATCCAGTATCGATCACTGACCGGAAGGCCGGTTTCACCCTCATTGAAATGCAGGCGGTGATGGTGATCATCGCCCTGGTCGCTGCACTGGTATTCGCCGCGCTACCGGGGACCGGCCACGCCCAACTCAAGGCGCTTGCGATGCAAACGGCGGCACTGTTGCGACGCGAGCGTCTCAGCGCAATCCTGACCGGCCGGAGCCAGTCGGTCTCCATCGACGGAGAGCTCCGCGCCTTCGTCACCGACGGCGGCGATCGCGTTGCCATTCCCCGCGATGTGACCGTCGATATTCTCGGCGTGGACGAGCTTTGGTCGGGACGGCAGGCCGTCGTTCGTTTTCTCCCGGACGGCGCATCCTCAGGGACCGTGATGAAGCTCTCACGCGAGGGGGCAAGCTATGAGATCCGCGTCAATTGGTACACCGGCAGCGTGCTCATCGCGCAGCAGTGAATGCGACGCCAGACGCTGCGGATTCACGTTGCTGGAGGCGCTTGTAGCCTTGGCGCTGGTTTCGGCGTTTTTCGCAACGTTGGCTCCATTTCTCTTCCATTCGCGCAGAATCATGGATAACGCCGAAAGTCGCGTCGCTGCGCACATTCTGCTGCGTACGCTGCTCAATGCGCCATTCGATCGTTCGCACTTGGCCAACACCGCCCGCGCAGGCGTCTTCAACGGCCTGCGCTGGCGCATTGTCGCCAAGCCCTATCGGATCGAAACGGCGCCGTCGGATGCAGCCCAGTCATGGACGGCATATCGCATCGTCGCCAGTGTCTCAGCGGGCCCCGGACTGCTCATTACCGCGGAGACGATCCGGCTGGGAAAACCGGAATGACGAGAACGACAGCGGGTCATCTCTCGGCGGGAACGCTGTCCCGGACAATCGTCCGTTGCCTCAAATAACTCTACCTCGGCGTGCGCGGCGCAAATCCTCACTCAAAGTGGAAAAACCTTTCTCCAACGCGCAGAAAACGCCTCCTTGTTGCCCCATAATGTTTCTCGTTGGGTCGCACAAATTCCACTCTGATCGCTGACGATTAGGATGGATGGTGTCATCGAGGGGGGCGCGATTCCGGCCGTCGGACGGGACGGTCCAATTCAAGCAATCGTCAACCCCCGTACTCTGTTTAAGGGCTGAACCTGCACCAATCGCGGGATCAGGGGGGTAAATTCAATGACCAATGTCCTGACTCTCATTCCAGATCCGTTCGACTATTCGGCATTGGATGTCGATATTGCTTGCAATCTTCGCGAGCAGGCCAATCGAATAAGGACGCGGATCGGCAAAGCGACGCAAGACTTGATTGACATCGGCCGCGACCTGCTGGCGGCCAAAAAACACCTCCTTGACCACGGCGAGTTCATCAAATGGGTTGAATCTGAGGTCGGCATCGCGCGCCGGACGGCGCAGGCGTACATGGCCATCGCCAAACTCGCCGACGCTAAAGGCGCAGCGATTGCGCTTTTGCCGCCGACCACGGTTCACCGGCTTGCCGCCAAGTCCGCTCCGGCTGAAGTCGTGAGCGAAGTTATCGCCAAAGCGGAATCCGGTGATGTGCTTCCGGACCGCACGGTGTTCGAGATGATCTCGGAAGCAAAATCGCAAAAGAAGAAAACAGAACAGTTGAACCGTCTTCGCGGAATAGAACTGTCAAATGACAATTGCGAAGCGCACAAACAGGCGCGGCCACATATTGATCTCGTACGGGTGAAACGGGAGAAAAAGACCTCCGAAGCGGCGGATACGCTGGTTAAAGCACTCAGTGCGGACGGGATTGCGCTCGTCATAAAAGTATTCTCCGAAGAAGAATGGCCGTGGGACCTTCTATCTGCGCTACGTCAGCGTTTGAGCGCTCCTTCTCGACTTAAAGAAGGATGCCGATGACAGCGTTCATTTGTTTTGAGCATACCGGCAATATGTCTTCGAAACCGGCGAGCCAGATCGCTTCCGAAAGCGCGAAACAAGCACGGCAGTGCGAAGGATTTTCTTTGATCGAGGTTCTGGTCGCGCTTGCGATTTCCTCGGTGGTCATCGTGGCAACGGCGACGCTTATTCATATGGTTGCCAGAACCTTTGATCGCGGCGCGCGCGCGGTGGATGCGGCGGACCGTCTTGTACTTGCGTTGGAGCGACTGGCTTCGGACTTCGGTTCGGCTCGTTTCGTCGTGTGGAAGACGGCAGGCGGGGCCGCCTTGGCGTTCAGGAGCGAGCAGGCAGATGGGGAAAAGCCCGCGCGGGTGATTTTCGTCGGCGGCGAAAGTATCGGATCAGGACCGCAAAGGGACGAGCTTGTCAGTCTGACGGTTGAACGGAGCGGAGGTGTCACACGCCTGGTGCGTCGACGCGCAGCGTGGACGGGGCCTGACGCGCTGATCGAGCAGGCGTCCTGGCGCGACGCGGTGGTTCTCATCGAGGGCAATCTGGATATTTCTTTCCTATTCGGCCGCATCGGATTCGACGGTGGACTTGTTTGGAGCAAGGCCTGGATTGGGGAAACGACGCTGCCACGTTTCGTCCGTCTTATTCTGCGCGACCGCTCAACAGGTTCTGATCCCGTCGGCGAAGCAGATTTCATCGTGCATGCCGATGCCCCCCTTGCCTGCGGACGCGCAGATGCCGGTCTCGACTGCGTTTCGCATGTGTTGCCGGCGGCGAAGCGGCATGCCTCGCTTGAGGGGAATTCAGGATGACTTCCGCCGATCCGCGCCGCGGAATGGTTCTGGTGATCACGCTGTGGACGATTGCGCTGTGTTCGGCGCTGGCGATGGCAACCTCGGTGAGCTTTAGAAGTTTCGCCGGCATCGCGGGGGTCGATCGAGATCGGATACGAGGCGATGCGCTTCTTAGCGGGGGACTTGAGGTGTCGGCCGGCTTGGCCGCCCACTGGTCGCGGAAGCCGCTGCTCGAACGAGAGACGACGGTCGGTCTGTCGATGGGCAGGGTCCGCGCGCTCCTCAACGACGAAGGCGGGCGCATTGATATCGGGAAGTCCCCCCCCGAACTTCTGGCGGCGTTATTGCGTTCGGTCGGCGCGCCGCAGGCACAGGCCGACAGCCTAGCGCAGTCGATTGTCAGATGGCGCAGCCGTGGTGCGGCACCGCCGCAGAATAGTGAGCAGAACGCGGATCAGCCAAAAGCGGGGGACGCGAACGACGGCTTTTTCACCGACGTCTCTGACATCGCTGAAATTCCCGGGATGAGGCCCGAGTGGGTGGCGGCGATCAGGCCACTGACAACAGTGTTCGGCGCGGAGACTGTGAATCCGCTGACGGCGCCCCCAGGTGTTATTGCCTGCCTGCCGGGCGTCGATCAGAGCCGGCTAGCGGCTTTCCTCGCGGCACGTCGCAGCTTTCCGAACGACGCCGGCCAGCTCAGTGCGCTGCTCGGACCGGCGCAACGCTTCGTGGCGGCTAAACCGCAGCAGGTTGTTTCCGTCCAGCTCACGGCGACGCTCGCCGACGGCTATGCGGCCGCGGCACACGCCGTCATCGTACTGCTGTCAAACGACAAGGAGCCTTATCGTGTTCTGATCTGGACTCCGCTTTCCGGCTCCGCCGTTTTGTGAGGAGCACGCCGCGCCAGGGGCCGCAGTTTCATGCACGTCAGGCATTTGTTCCAAAGATGGATCGCCGCGCTGGTGAGAACTTTTCTCGCCTGGCGCGACGCTTGGCGGGCGCAAAGATCACTGGTCATCACATGCGCGAACGATCGATTTATCGTTCGTAAAAGGTCGACGAACCGTCAGGGCATCACCGAGCCCGCTGGAGAGGGCGAGGAGGAACAAGACCCGGTGCTGGCCATTCTAGCCGCCGGCGAGACCGCCTCGACGGAGCTTGTCCATGCCGCACGACGTGGCAGCGTCATCCTGGAGATCTCCAGCGAAAACGTCGCGGTCAGGCGGCTTGCCGTCCCCACTCAGGCGCGTGAGTTCGTAGCCGGAATTGTACGCAACCAGCTCGATCGTCTTTCCCCGTGGCATTCCGATCAAGTGGTTTACGCTTTCGCGGCCGAGATCAACGCTGAGGATGTGGCGACGCTCGACGTGCGCGTTTTGATCGCCTCACGCAGCGTCATCGATGGCGTGCGGGCGCAGATCGCGGCGATGGGCATTTCGGTGGACCGCGTCGTGGCATCACCGGGCGGTGTCGGTAGCACCGCTACCCTCCCGTTATGGTCACGGCTTGTCGACATTTCGCCTGAGTATGAGGCGCAGTTGCGCCGCCGTACAGGACTCGGCTTCGCCGCGGGGGTCACGGCAAGTTTCGTTTTCAGCTTATGGGCGATGATTTCCGCGCAATCAATCAGTGGAGCGAGTGACGAGGTCGCCGCTCGCACCAATGCGCTTCAGCATCAGCTGCAAGCACCGCTCACGCGACAGTCCGCCGCTTTGCTGCCTCCCGGCGAACGGGAGTGGTACGACAAGGAAATATCTCCCTCTGCCGTCGTTGTGATCGAGGCACTCTCGCGCGCACTTCCCGATAACGCCTATCTGACGGAATTAAACCTGCAAAACACGACGTTTCGTATCGTCGGGCTGACCAGCGATGCGCCATCGCTGATCGCCCCGCTCGAGCATTCTCGAATCGTGACGGATGTGCATTTTTTTGCGCCGACGACGCGCGAGCCGGACGGCAAGCACTTCAGATTTTATATCGAGGGACGTGTTCAACCCGATGTCAAGCTTGCGGAGACGGAATGATCCCACAAGATCGGGAAGCATTGATCTCCGTCGGCGCCCTTGGCGCTGTGTTCATTGTTTGTGCCAGTGTTGTTGGATTCTCGTTGCAGGCGCGGCTCGACGCCGAGCATCAACGCGACTCGCGAAGCGACCTGCTGGCGGAGCTCCAAGCGCATATCAGGGCTCGCAAAGGCGCCGGCCTCGGGGCTGGAGGAGTCGCGCCCGCGGCCGCAATCCTGGCCGCGCCAACAAAGGGACTGGCCAACGCGCAATTGCAAGCTTACCTGCAACAGGTTGCAGACGCTCACCACGCCGTTCTCAATTCTTCTGGCATCGAGCCGGCCGGGCACGACGACAAACCGGACACTATCCGGATACAGGCGACGCTCGACACCAGCCTTCAGTCCTTGCAGGCGCTGCTTTATCAACTCGAAGGCGGAACGCCGTATGTGTTCGTGCAGTCGCTCAATATCGAGCTTCATGATGATAACTCGCAGCGCGCCGCCGAGGATCCGTTGCTGCGCGTCACACTCGAACTGCGTGCCATTTGGCGGCATGAGATGCAATGAAACTTCGGCGCCCATTGCTTGCAATTGCGATCCTGTGGATCGCCTCGATGGACGCCCTTGCGGCTGACTCGACACCGCAAAGGAGCGTTCATCCCGGCACTGCGCCCGTGAGCCCATTGGCAGCGCAACTGTCACTGGATCAGTTGTCAGCCACGCGTGATCGGCCGCTTTTTTCACCGACGCGCCGCCCTCCGGCGCCGCCGCCAGTCGTTGTGCCCGTCGCGCCACCGCCACCTCCGCCTCCCAATGTGGCGCTGCTCGCGGTCGTCATGGACGGCGACGATGCGCGCGCTGTTGTTCGTGTTGGGCAGGAGGCTAAGAGCGTCCGCGTCCAGATCGGCGACGACATCGGTGGCTGGAAAGTGGGACAGATCGAGGCGCGGCAGCTGGTCTTGCTGCTTAACGGCCGCACGGCAAAATTCAGTATGTTCAACCCTACGCGCACGAAACGATTTCCACCTGCCGGCCCGATCGCCCAATCGCAGGTATTGCCGCAGAACCCGGTACAGCAGGGTCCGGCTGCGACGAGCGGACCGGCGCTGCCCAACTCACACCATCAACGCGTAAGGCGGCCGCACCTGCAACAACAGTAACGCGACCTGGCTGACATTCGCCTCAGCTGACACTCCTCCGGCTGTTTACATCCAGCAATTTACGTCCGACGACATTTGCGCCCGAGGAGGTCGCTCTATTGCCGCCAAATGTTTCGTGTTGGGTCGCACAAATTCCATCCTTTTCCTTGATGATCAGTAAATAATCTAACGACGGTATAGACGCGGTGCTGCGCGTCATGTCGAAATATTCTGATGTCGACTGGCAGTGAGACGGAGGATTGCGGCGCGCCAACTAAACATTTCAGGTGAGCATAGAGCCAAGGGGTCACGCGTCATGAATTATGTTCGGGTCGGCTGTGCTCTATGGCAGATTCTTTTCTTGGTCGGTTGCTCTTCGACCCAATCGATCTTGCAAAGTCAAAATAAAGCGCTTGCCGGTTTTGCGTCGTCAGACGCCGTGTCTTCGTCGGTCAGCAACACTGATCTCAGCCCGCGATTTCCAACCTCTGTCGACGACTATCAGCTTGAACGAGACGGGCCGTCTCAGCCGATGCTTTACCCCGGCAGCCAGCCGGAGACATCGCAGCCGGGCGCCCCGGAAACATCCGAGCCGGGATCCGACGATCCAGAACCTGAGCAGCGCACTGCGTCCGCCGAGCCGGTGTCGCTTCGCGGCGATGGCGTAGAGATGAACTTCGAAGGCACTGACATCCCGAGCGCCGCCAAGGCGCTGCTGGGAGACATCCTCCATCTCAATTTCGAGATAGACCCGCGTGTCCAGGGCAGCGTGACCCTCGCATCGGTCGGCCCGATTCCGCGCAAGGATGTGTTGCCGACGTTCGAGGACGTGTTGCGCATGCAGAACGCCGCCATCGTCCACGAAGGGAAATTCGTCAAGATCGTGCCGATCAATGAAGCGGCTGCGCACACGTCCATCAGCATCGGGGCAGGCGAACCTGGGTTCGGGGTTTCGGTCGTTCCGCTTCGCTACGTTTCGGCCGCGACTGTCGCCAAGACGACCGAAAATCTGCTCACGCGAACGGGGTCAATCCGCGTCGACCAGGCGAGAAATCTTCTGCTCGTTCAGGGCACGGAGTCAGAGCGCGAAGCCGCGATCGATGTCATTTCCACATTCGACGTCGAGTGGCTGCGCAATCAATCGGTCGGTGTCTATCCACTCCGATCGGCCTCTCCGGAATCCATGATCCAAGAGCTTGAACGTATTTTTGAAGTGAGCGACGGCGGCCCTGGACAAGGGGTTATTCAATTTCAGCCGATCTCGCGAATGAACGCGGTCATGGTCGTCACCAAGAACCCGGACTACCTCAAGCAAACAACGCGATGGATAGACCGCCTGGATCGATCCGACACCAACGGGACCACGGTACGGATCTATCGCCTCAAATACGGCGACGCGTCGCACATTACCAAGATTCTCAACGGCATATTCGGTAATCAGTCTGACACTTCGGAAGAATCGCCGACTAAAGAGATTGCACCGGGAGGTAACGCGGCCAAGTCGCGGCTGGATTCGCTCAGTGCCACTGGGCAGACCGGCGGCGGAACTGTCCAACCCTCCACCGCGGCACCGAACTCGACAACAGGCGCAGCTCCCATCGCGGCAGCCTTCGACGCCTTCTCGAACCATAAAGACGCCGACAACGGCGAATCGCAAGGCGACTCAGGCACGGCGGGCGGCGGCGCTCTTCGGGGCGCGCTCAAAAACGTGCGCATTACGGCCGATACGGCTAACAACGCCGTGCTCGTGTATTCCGACGAGGAGGACTACAAGGTCGTCGAGCGGGCGCTGCGCGATCTGGACAGGCCGCGTCTTGAAGTAGCCATCGACGCGACAGTTGCCGAGGTGACGCTCACCAAACAATTGCAATATGGCGTGCAATATTTTCTTGCCAACAACAATGCATCTCTCGGCCTGTTTCAAACCGCGACGCAAGCGGCAGCGTCGACCGCGCTCCAACAGGTTGCGCCGGGCTTCAATTTGCTGCTTGGCTCCCAATCGAACCCCAAGGTGATCTTGAGTGCGCTTTCGAGCGTCACCGATGTCAGAGTGCTTTCCTCGCCTTCGGTCGTGGCCATGGACAACGAGCCGGCGCTCCTGCAGGTCGGCGATGAAGTTCCAATCTCGACGGGCTCGGCGACGATACTGTCCAGCTCGAACACGCCGATCGTAAACACGATTCAATTATA
>JASHVN010000011.1 GCA_030044555.1 Xanthobacteraceae bacterium
CGACGATGTGTTGTGGCGGCGCTCGAAACTCGGCTTGCGCATTTCACCAGCGCAGCGCCAGACGCTCGAACGCTTCATGGCTTAGCGGAGCGGATTCGCTACCCGGCCGGCGCGAGCCAAGATCAAAATCCAAAAGCCTGCCGCCACTATCGATCCACGACCACTACAGAAACGATCAGAAAGAGCCGTCGATCGCAATGGCAGCAGGAGTTTCCGAGGCAAAGACGATGTCAAGGGCGGAGCCGCTACGCGGCGCGCAAAGCGCGCCCTTGACATCGTCATTGCCTCGGAAAAAGGACAGCCATTGCGATCGACGGCGGAAAGCGACTGCGGCTTATGAGCTTTGACCCCAGTCGGCGGTGTCCCTAGCTCGCCGCATTAACGGAACGCTCACTAAGCGGCTGATGTCTGGGCCGACCGAGCGGCATCGGCGTGGAACGTGGCCGACCTTTACCAAGCCGCAAGAGGCGTATGGTCTGATTAAGGATGGGCGACCGGTCCGGCGCCCGACTTCGGAACGATCCTTTGGCGATGCGATGAAATGACCCCGAAACCGACAAAAAAGGAAATCGAGGATCTCATCCAGTCGCTCTCGGTCCTGGTGGTCGACGACAATCAGTACATGCGCAAGATGGTCCGCAATCTCCTGGTCAATTGCGGCATCAAGGACATTTGCGAGGCGGCAGACGGCATCGCGGCGCTCGACGCGATTCGTACGATAGGGCCGGACGTCGTGATCCTGGACTGGGAAATGCCGCTGTTGAGCGGCGCCGAGCTCGTGCGCATCGTGCGGTCGCCCGGTGTGTTTCCGATGCCGGCCATCCCCATCATCATGCTTACAGGCCATTGCGAGCGCTGGCGCGTCGTTGAGGCGGTGCGGCTCGGCGTCAATGAGTTTCTGACCAAGCCGGTTTCGGCGAAAGCGATTTATGACCGCTTGGTTTCGATCATGATGCAGCCGCGGCCGGTCGTGCAGTTGGGCGATTATTACGGGCCCGAGCCGCGCAAGCACCTCATCGAAACGGACGAGCTCGCTCTGAAAACGCCTCTGGCATAGGCCGCCGCGCGCTGACTCGCAGATTTGCCGTTCAGGTTTGCGTAGCTTTGCCGCATCGCGACCATTCCGATTCCCACCCGACACGCGTATGCGCTAGGTATCCCATAGTGCACGGCTGAGGAAGCTGCGCCGCCGCTTTCGGGAATAGCGATGCCGGTTGTCGAAGCAAAGAATGCTCCGGTCAGTGCCGGGCCGACACCGGCGGACGGCACTGCGCGGGTCCTGTTGCGCATCGAAGGCTTGAGCAAGACCTTCGGCGGCTTCGCCGCTCTCGACCGCCTGTCGCTCGACATTTATGCGGGTGAGTTCTTTGCCCTGCTCGGTCCGTCAGGCTGCGGCAAGACTACGCTGTTGCGGTTGATCGCGGGCCTCGAGCGGCCCAATACCGGCCGCATTCTGCTCGACGGTATCGACCTCGCGCAGGTGCCGCCCTATCGGCGCCCGGTCAACATGATGTTCCAAAGCTACGCGCTGTTTCCGCATCTGAACGTGGACGACAACGTGGCGTTTGGATTGAAGCAGGAAGGCCTGCCCAGGCGGGAGATCGCCGGTCGGGTCGCCGACATCCTGGCACTGGTGAAGCTGGAAGGCTTCGGGGGCCGCAAGCCGCATGAGCTTTCCGGTGGCCAGCGTCAGCGTGTGGCGCTGGCGCGCTGTCTGGTCAAGCGCCCGCGCGTGTTGCTGCTCGACGAGCCGCTGGCGGCACTCGACAAGAAACTTCGCGATGCCACCCGCTTCGAGCTCATGGAGCTGCAGCGCCGGCTCGGACTGACCTTTGTGATCGTGACCCACGATCAGAGCGAGGCCATGATTCTTGCCGATCGGATCGGCGTGATGGATCGCGGCCGGCTGATGCAGGTCGGCGCGCCGGACGAGATCTACGAGCGGCCGAATTCGCGCTGGGTGGCGGACTTCGTGGGCGACGTCAATGTGTTCGAAGGCCGCGTCGGCGACGACCGGCTGAGCGTAGAAGGCACGGCGGCCGGCCGGTTGCGCGTCGCCGCTCGCATCGATGCCGAGCCGCGCACGCCGGTCTTCGTCGCGGTGCGGCCGGAACGCATGCGCCTTTCGCGCGAAACGCTGTCGCCCGATGCGGAAAACTGTTTCGCGGGGACAATCATCGAAATCGGTTATTTGGGCGATCTTTCCATCTATCAGGTGCGCCTTGCCGACGGTTCGCGGGTCAAGGCGGCGATGGCGAATACGGGCGGCCGCGGCGGAGGCTTTCCGGGGATAGAGGAGCATGTGTGGGTGAGTTTTTCGCCCGAGGCTCCGATTGTGCTGACGCGATAGCCGGCGGTTACCCTGGGAGCCAAATCTGGGGAGCGAAGCCACGGGGATTGAATGACGGGGACCGACCAACGACGACGATCCTTGCGGCGGCAGCTCGGCATCGCAATCCCTTATGCCTGGCTTGTCGCCTTTTTCCTTGTGCCGTTCCTCATCGTGCTCAGGATCAGCTTTTCGCAGGCCGCGATTGCATTGCCGCCCTATACGCCGGTACTCGACCTGGCGGCTGGCTGGCACGGCATCGCGAGATTTTTCGCCGGCCTGTCCTTCGACAATTACCGATTGCTCGGTTCCGATCCGATTTATCTGTTGTCCTACGTGAAGAGCCTAGAAATCGCCGCGTTCTCGACGCTGATGCTGCTTATCATCGGCTATCCGATCGCCTACGGCATGGCGCGGACGCCGCGGCGGCTGCAAGCCATCCTGGTCGTGCTCGTGGTGCTGCCGTTCTGGACGTCGTTTCTCATCCGCATCTACGCCTGGATGAACATCCTGCAGCGCGACGGACCGCTCAATCAATTGCTCATGGCGCTGCACATCGTGCGCGCGCCGCCGGTCTGGCTCGCCACCGATACGGCGATCTATATCGGTATCGTCTATTCCTACCTGCCGTTCATGGTGTTGCCCCTTTATGCGGTGCTGGAGAAGCTCGACGAGTCGCTGCTCGAAGCTGCCGCCGATCTTGGCTGTCCGCGCTGGAAGACGTTCTGGCTGGTGACCTTGCCGCTGTCGTCGCCTGGCGTGCTGGCGGGGGTGCTGCTCTGCTTCATTCCGATCGTCGGCGAATTCGTCATCCCCGATCTGCTCGGCGGCTCGCGCAGCCCGATGATCGGACAGACGATCTGGATGGAATTCTTCGGCAACAAGGATTGGCCGACCGCTTCGGCCGTTGCCGTCGTGCTGACTTGCCTGCTGGTCACGCCGATCGTCCTTTTTCGGCACCAGGCCATGCGCAGCGCTAGACCTTGATCCAATTCGATTGAATCGAATTAAGGTCTAGATTTTCCTTTGAGCATGATCTTATCCTAAAACCGGTTTTCACTTTTCGGGATCATGCTCTATTCGGAGCTGACGATGCGCAAGGTGACGTCGTTCAACCTCCTCGCCATCGTGCTTGGCATCGCTTTCCTCTATCTGCCGATCGTTGTGCTGGTGATTTATTCGTTCAATGCCTCGCGCCTGGTCGCGGTGTGGGGCGGCTGGTCAACGCGATGGTACGGCGAGCTTGCCGGCGACACGGCAATCCTGCAGGCCGCCTTTACCAGCCTGCGCGTCGCCTTTGTGGCGGCGAGTGCGGCGACGGTGTTCGGCACGCTGGCGGCTTTGGCGCTCGTTCGCTTTGGCCGCTTCCGCGGCCGGCTGCTCTTCGCTTCGATGATTTACGCGCCACTGGTAATGCCCGAGGTGATCACCGGCCTTTCGCTGCTGCTGTTGTTTGTCGCTGTCGCGGCCGATCGCGGCTTTTGGACACTGGTCATCGCCCATACGACCATGGCGACGTGCTTCGTCACCGTGATCGTCCAGTCGCGGCTCGTTGATTTCGACATGAGCCTTGAAGAGGCGGCCATGGATCTTGGCGCGCCGCCGCTGCAGACTTTTTGGCG
>JASHVN010000325.1 GCA_030044555.1 Xanthobacteraceae bacterium
TCGCCCAAAAGCCGCACCGCTTTCACCGGCCGGTTGCCGGAGAGCTCGTCCACCAGAACGGCCGGCTGCCAGTAACGCCGCAGCAGCGTGCCGGCAGCGGTGCCGGGATTGGTGCGGGTGATCAGATCGTTCTGTTCGGCGCTGAGCATGCAAAGAACTCCTCGCAATCGTTTTGCCTATACGATGATCAGCAAAAAGCCGGAAGGCAAGCGACTCTTGACCGACGACTTGCCGCGGGCGCGGCCGCGCGCGGCCCGATGCGCTGCGAAACGACGAGCGGCATCTTGCTGTGTTTCCCGCCGCCCGGCGCGCCCTATATGAGCCACGTTACCGTGGAAGGTGCCGGCAAGGCGAGACCATGGATCTTCGCCGGCGCAGCAAGGAGCGTTCGCAGCAATGATCATTCGTCCGCGCGCATTCTTTGCCATCGCCTGGGCCGTTATCTGGCTTGCGTGGCTCGTCAGTTGGATCGTGGCAGCCTTCTGGGCCAATCGCACCGAAAAGCGCGTCATCACCTGGGAGACTTGGCTCTATCGTCTCATCATTTTGGCCGGCGCGGTGCTAGCGGCGCCCCTAACGGCGCGGCGGCTGCACCTGCAACAGCTCTGGCATGTCGGTTTTGCCGGCGCTTGGGTGCTGCTGCTGCTCACCCTGGCGGGGCTGCTATTGACCTGGTGGGCGCGCCTTCACCTCGGACGCCTGTGGTCGGGCTCGATCACCCGCAAGGAAGATCATCGCGTGATCGACACCGGGCCTTACGCCTTCGTGCGCCATCCGATCTATACGGGCATTATCTTTGCGCTTTTCGCGTCGTCGTTGGCGCAGGCCACGATCAGCTGCCTTGCCGGAGCGGCGCTTATCGCACTCGGATTATGGCTGAAGGCGCGGATCGAGGAGCGCTTTTTGACGGAGGAGCTTGGCGCCGACGCCTACGGCGCTTATCGCCGCCGGGTGCCGATGCTGGTTCCGTTCGCGGCCGGCAGACACGAATAATCGGTCATCAGCAGCCCACCGATTACTGGTTACCGTTCACTGATCTGCGGCGATCACGGCCGCGGCGTGATCAAACCCCTGTCGGTGACGACGACCCACTCGCCGTTCTGCCGCTTGACTTCCCGCACGCGGCCGAGCCCCGGCATGATGCTGCCGGCGCCGACCAGAAAGAAGGCGCCGTAACGGCTCTCGACCATGGCGCGGCCGTTGCGCACGTCCTGCACGACCCAATCGTGCAGCACCGGGCCGGCAAATTTTGGCTCCACGGCGCGCATGACGGGCGCTGGCGCCGCGCCCGATGCCGCGATCGAGCCGGTGACGTCCCCTGCCGCACTGGCTTTTTCGAAGCGGTCGACGACATCGCCGATATGGGCGAGCTTCGTCGTTGTGTCGGCCTGCGCATGTTCGAGGTTGTTGAGGCGGTCGGTGATCTTGGCCAATTGCGCGCTGGCGCTGCGGTTGGCACTGTCGAGGCTCGCTTTGAGCGCCGACAATTCGGCGCGCTGCGCCTTCAATACCCCGACGTCATCGCGCGCATCTGCAGATTGCGGGATGGCGACCGCGGCGACGGTCTGATGACCGATGCCCGATGCCGTCAGCGAGCCAGCGAGCGCGCCCACTCCGGCGGCGCAGGCAATGGTCGCCGCAAGCAGGGCGAAACGGAACTGGCGCGGTTGCGGACCGGCAGCCGCGGCCTCAGACTCGCCCGACGCTCCGTTACGGGACTCGCGGAACGGTGTCGGGAGCGCACCGATGAACCGGCCTTTGGAATTCCCGTGGACAGGTTCCACGGCCAATTCGTCATCGGTCTCTTCGCGGCCGAGCCGCGGCGATTGCACTGCCGGCAGATCGTGCGCGGCAGCGCCACCCCCCGCACTCGCCGACGCCGCGCTGGCAGCTTCTGATGCGGCTTTGTCGTCGGCGTTTTTCTCGTGGTGCTGGTCTTCGGGCAAATCCATGGGCGGAGTCTCCGGGAATGCGGCGACCCTTCGTTAACCATGGATCGTTAGCAATTCGTTACCGGGAACTCGCGCACCCGTCGACGCAGTCCACGCCGTGCAAGGCGCGTCGAGCTTCTCCGCCAGATCAGGCGCCGGGCGAGCCCGTGAGCCGATTACGCGCTGGCGTGATTGATGAATTTCTCCGGCGGCGCTTCGCCCCACTGCGAGCGCAAAGCGTCCTCGGCGGCGACCAGATTGGAGCCGTTGTCGAGATTGAGGCGATCGCTGTCAGCCCAGTGCTCGTGGACGCGGCCCCAGGGATCGGCCCAGTAATCGTAGACCTGGCTGCCGAGCACGTGACGGCCGATGCCCCACATGTGTTCGTATTTGCCGGACTCTTTCAGATAATCGTGACCCATGCAGACATCGTCGATGTCGGGCACCTCGAAGGAGAAATGATTCAGTCCGGTCTTTTGGTGATTGAGACAGAAGAAGACGTGATGATCGACGTAAGTGTCGCCGCGATCGCAGCGGTTGAACGAGCCGATCAAATTGTCCTTTTGCTCGACATAGACGTCGTCCGAGCAGATCATGCCGAGCGTCTCGCGGAACCAGCCGACGGTCTCCTTGAACTTCGGTGTCATCAGCACGCCGTGGCCGATGCGCTTGACGTGCGCCGGTCCCCGCGGCAGCCGCATCAGTTCGCCGGCGCGGGCCGTCGGCTCATTGCCGGAATTGAGCCTTTGCCGCTTGACCGGGATCGGATCGACCGCGTCGATGCCGCACACCACCTCGATCTGATAGCCGTTCGGCTCGGTGAGCCGCACGCGCTTGCCGCCGCCAGGCTCGTCGATGGTCTCGACGCCGGAGGCGCCGGGCGCCTTGGCGAGCCGTTTCAAGTCGTCTTCGCTGTCGACGTAATAGGCGATGCCGACGAATTTCGGATCGCCCTTCTCGGTGACGTGAAGGTGGTGCGCCGGATCGGTGCCGCGCATGTATAGCGCGTTCGCCGTGCGCGCCGAGCGGTGCATGCCAAAACGGGTGAGAAACTCCTCCATCACATCGAGATCAGGCGCCCGCAGACGCCCATAGGCGATGTCGGTGACTTTGACCCAGGCCATGTCGCTCTCCCAAACGTTTCTCGCTCCCGGCGGAAAGCGGCAATCTGCCACGATCCGCAGGGAAGAGCTACTGGCTGCATTTCACTGCACGATGCGCCACAATCGGCGAAGAATCCCCGCTCCGCTCCAGGCGGAGCACGGGCAGCTCACCAAATCACCGCTTACCTAATCACAGTCCCGCTACGGCAGCGTGACGTTTCGTCCTCATCACGCTTGGTAATCGGCAGCGGCGGTCGCGTCGGAAGGCGCCTTGCCCGCGGCGTTGAAAATCGGCGTCAGCACCACGGCGACGACGATGTTGAGGATCACCGTATAAAGCGCGGTATAGCCGGGGAAGGCGTGGCCTGCGATCACGAGCGGATAGTTTGGCGCAAGCTTGGCGGCAATGAACATCCAGGTGCCGAGCACGGTGCCGACAAGCCAGCCGATCAACAGCGCCCAATCGTTGAACCAGCGGGTGTAGACGCCAAGCATGACCGCGGGCAGCGTCTGGATGATCAGGATGCCGCCGAGGAGTTGCAGGTAGATCGCGTATCGCTGCGGCACGAAGACGATGAAGGCGAGGGCGCCGAACTTGACGATCAGCGACACCCATTTCGCCATCTGCGCTTCCTGCCGGTCGGTCGGATTCCTCTGAAAAAATTCGCGATGGATGTTGCGGGTGTAGAGATTGGCCGCCGCGATCGACATGATCGCCGCCGGCACCAGCGCGCCGATGCCGATCGCCGCGAAGGCGATGCCGACGAACCAGGACGGAAACTCGTGCAAATAGAGCGCCGGCACAGCGAAATTGTTGCCGAACTGTTTGAACCCGGCGGCGAACTGCGGCAGACCGCCGAGGCCCAGAGCGATGGCGAAAAATCCGACCAGCGCCAACAGGCCCAGCATGAACGAATAGCCGGGCAGGATCGCGGCGTTGCGGCGGATCGTGTGTCCGCTCGAGGCGCTGAGGATTCCGGTGATCGAATGTGGATAGAGGAACAACGCCAAGGCCGAGCCGAGCGCCAGCGTCGCATAGGCGCCGTAGAGGCCGGTCGTATTGGCGCCCGGCGTGGGCAGCAGCAATTTCGCCGGCGGAATCTTGGCGAAGATGGGTCCGAAGCCGCCCATATGCATCGGAACATAAATGATTGCAGCAAAGGCCGTGATGTAGATCAGGATGTCCTTGACGATGGCGATCGAGGCGGGCGCCCGCAGGCCGCTCGTATAGGTGAAAGCCGCCAGAATGATAAAGGCGATGAGCAGCGGCAGATCGCCCAAATAGCCCGCGCCCGACACGCCCATGCCGCCGATCACGACCTGCAGGCCCACGAGCTGCAAAGCGATGTAGGGCAGGGTGGCGACGATCCCGGTAATCGCCACTGCCAGCGCCAGCCAGCGATTGCCGAAACGGCCGCGCACGAAATCCGACGCGGTGATGTAATTGTGCTTGTGGCAGACGTACCAGAGCCGCGGAAAGACGAGGAACAGGATCGGATAGATCATGATCGTGTAGGGCACGGCGAAAAACGCAATCGCGCCGGCGCCGAAGGCAAGCGCCGGCACGGCAATGAAGGTGTAGGCCGTGTAGAGGTCGCCGCCGATCAGGAACCAGGTAATAAGGGTGCCGAAACGCCGTCCGCCGAGGCCCCATTCGTTCAGAAGATTGAGATCGCCCTTGCGCCAATGGGCGGCGACGAAGCCGAGCACGGTGATGACGACGAACAGCAATATGAAGATGGTAAGGGCGGTCCAATTCACTTCCTGCACGGCGTCTCTCCCGGTCGTATTCTTTACTGTTGTTGTTATCGATCTGGTTGGCGAGAACGATTATCCCGCTGGAGCGGGATGGATTTTCTTTAGAATCGTCATCCCGCTCTAGCTTATTGTTGGAGCATGATCTTTTCCGAAAACCGGTATCCACTTTTCGGGGTCATGCTCTAGTCGCCGGTCGCGAAATAGACGATTGCGGTGAGAATTGCTCCGAGAATCACCCAAAGCATCTGGTACCAATAAAAGAACGGAATGCCGGCCCAGACCGGTTCGGCCGAATTATAAAAGGGCACCCAAAGAACCGCGATGAATTGGATCAGAAAGAGCAGATACCACCAGCTCCATCCAGATCGATGTTCGCCTTGCTGGTTCATTTTTGCCTCCCCTCTCCTGTGTCGAGAGTGAAATCCCCGACCACGCTGTTCAGCGCTCATTGTGATGACAATAGCGTCGCGCCGTCGCAATGCAAAGCGGCTTTCGTGCAAACGAATTGGCGATGCGGCAGCGCAGCAAACAGTTTCGGCGATGCGTCAGGCGGCGGTTTTCTCTGCTGCGACGGCACGCCGCATGAAATCGACAAAGACGCGCGCGATCTCTTCTTCGTAGGGAGCCCAGTCCGGAAACGGAATGAGCGGCACGTCCTGGTCGGTGATCGGCAGTTGGTGCAATTCGCTGCCGGGAATGAGATCGTGGGCAACGCGTCCGCTGGCGCTCGAATGGGTGTTGTCATTGCCCGGAATGATCATTGTCGGCACCTTGATCGAGCGCAATTCATGCTCGCTGACACCCATCACCGGATACTTTCCGCCGGCCTCGAATACCTCCTTCCAGCGCGTGAACACCTGGATGAATTTTTCCGCCGGCAGTTTGGCGAGATAGTCGCGCCCGCGCGGATTTTCCTTAAAGCGCTCCTTCCATGCATCCATCGCGCACACAGCTTCCATGCCGCCGTCCCGGGCGGCGCGGATGAATTGCCCGTAATAGTTCTCCGGCAAGCGGCCGGCCGCAAAGGCGCCGCCGGTCACGCGCAGCAGCAGCAGGCCGCGAACGGCCTGCGGATATTTCAGATAGAAGCGGATCGATGTGCGCGCCCCTGCCGAAGAGCCGCAAAAGAAGGCCGGCAGCGCATCCTGGCTGCGCATCAATTCGTACATGTCGCCGAGCCACGGCGCCTCTTCGCCTTCATCGCCTTCGATCCAGAGATCTGAAGCGCCGGTATTGCGCCGATCATGCAGCATGACGCGGTAGCCGTTACGGGCGATTTTCTGCGCCATGGGAATGAATTCGTCATGGCCGCGGCGGCCGCCTGTGGTCGCCATAACCCACGGGCCGCGATCGCCGATCACCTGCCAATTGATATTGACGCCACGAATGTCGCTGACTGGCATGAGTGTCTCCCCCGATTTAAGGCTGGCCCGGAATGAAATGATCGGCCGGGGCTCCAACCGAAGCGCCGAAAGGCTTGAGGCTGGAGCGGGCGATGGGAATCGAACCCACGACACTCAGCTTGGGAAGCTGATGTTCTACCACTGAACTACGCCCGCGGACTTGCGGATTTTATTCCCCGCCGATTTTTGCTTGCAGAGGCCGTGGCCGGCAAGCCCTCCCACTATAGCGCGGCCTCAACAGTCCTGCCAGATCAGGGCGGCTGGGCAAAAGTGCTGCATCCATAGGTTTCCGAGGCAGACAGAACCGCCGGGGACAGAGCCAGCTTCCCTCGAATGTTGTCCGACGATATGTCCGGCGTTGAACATTTCAAATGTGGCGCGGCTCGGTCGCGCGGGCGCGCCAAGTTGTTCAATTATCAGCGTTAACGGAAGCTCCGCCGCCGCATCGCGGAACGTATGACAAGCTTGCGCGTTGGAAAAAATCGGGTGCAAGGCTCGATGATGGGGAGTTGTGATGAAGGGGGACGCATGCCTACTCAGCGAGAGCTGCGCTCGCGGCACGATCCTTGTCGTCGAAGATGAAGTACTCGAGCGCATGGCGATTGCCGACCGGCTGCGGCAGGCCAACTATGAGGTCGTTGAGGCCGGCAACGCGCACGAGGCCCTCGAAATCCTGCGCCATGGCGGCGATGTGAAGCTGATCATCAGCGATATCGGAATGCCGGGCTCCATCGATGGCGTGGGGTTGGCGCGCCTGGCCCGGTCGGAATATCCGGAGATCAAAATCGTGCTGGCGTCCGGTCATCTCCCCTCGATCGACGAGGTGGCGCACGACGGATACTTTCGCAAGCCGTACGATGCTCGGCAGATAATCAGGCATATCAAGACGCTCATCGGCTGAGGAACGCCAAGGCGCGCCCGATCGTTAGAGTCGTGTGGACAATCTGCCTGAAGCTCAAGAGACCATTCTCGTTGTCGAGGATGATGTTCTAATCAGAATGCCGATCGCGCAATACCTTCGCGATTGCGGCTACAGGGTCATCGAAGCCGTCAGCGCGGACGAGGCGATGGCCGTGCTGTTGCACCGTGAAACAGTGATCGATGTGGTGTTCAGCGACATCGAAATGCCTGGTTCGGTCGACGGATTTGGGCTGGCGAAGTGGCTTCGCGAGCACCGCCCGGGCGCTGATGTGATCTTGGCCGGCACCGTGCCGCGAACGGTCGACGCGGCCAAGGAGTTGTGCGAATCGGGCCCGGTTCCCAAGCCCTACGATGCCCAGTCTGTGCACAATCGCATCCGAAGACTGCTCGCAGCCCGAAGGGTCGCCAGCAAGCCGTCGGGCCAATAAACGGTCCCGGCGCTTTCGCCCGAAATCGCTACAATGCTGAGAGTCTGCTGTTTATCGAGGGCGCCATGCGCCCCGATGAAATAACATTTGTCGCGCAGGACGCAGCAGCGCAGCCGCATGAACGCCACCGCTTACATCGGCCGCTCGCCCAACACCGTCACCCGGCGCATGAGCCGGCGTTCGTCGTCGGAAAAATCGGTGCGGGCGTGCAGCGCGCAACGATTGTCCCACATCAGGAGATCGTGGACCCGCCAGATGTGCTCATAGACGAAGGCGGGATTTTCCTGGTGCGCGAACAGTAAGTTCAAAAGCGCGTCGCTTTCTTCCTCGGGCAGACCTTCGATCGCGATGGTCATCAGCCGATTGACGTAGAGAGCCTTGCGCCCGGTTGCCGGATGCGTGCGCACAAGCGGATGAGCGAAGTGCGGCACGCCCTCCTTGATTTTCGTGCCGCGTTTCATCGAGGCACTATCGTAGTCGTAGGCGTGCATCGCCTTGCGCCCGTCCAGGCGGCGTTTGATGTCGTCGCTCAAGGTCTCATACGCCGCGTAGGCATTGGCAAAGAGCGTGTCGCCGCCAACGTTCGGAACCTCGATCGCGTAAAGCATCGAGGCCATGGCCGGCTTTTCCTGGTAGCACTGATCGGAGTGAAATTGCATCTCGCCGTCCGGGAGCGCACCGATCTGCTTGCCGTTCTCGCGGATATTGGAAATCAGCATCACCGCCGGATTGGCGGTGGTGTAGCGGCGGGTGTGGCTCAGCGCCAGCTGACCAAATCGCTCGGCAAAACGGACCTGATCGGTCTCGCTCAAATGCTGATCGCGGAACAGCACCACGATGTTGTCGTGCCAGCATTTTTGAATCTTCGCGAACAACGAGTCGCTGACCGGCTGACTCAGATCGACACCGATGATCTCGGCGCCGAGCGCCGGCGACAGCGATCTGGTCTGCAGCGCGTTGATCGCGCCCTCGCCGTCCAGCGCTATAGATTGCGCGGTCGACATCGGCGGTCCTCCCCGTGCAAGTGGTAGAAAATCCTACTCCCGCCCAAACTGCCGGCGCAATTCCGTTTTCGCTCTTTCCAGCGTGTGGCGGCGCGCGGCCGGCAGGTTCTTGCCGGCACGGTTGATGTAGAACACCAGCATCGACAGCGCCGAACGATACGGATCCGCCTTGCGCCG
>JASHVN010000326.1 GCA_030044555.1 Xanthobacteraceae bacterium
TGTTGTAATCCGGTATGCGCGTTTCCGGATCAAATACGACGTTCTCCAGAACGGTGCCGAAGCGGTTGGTCGCGGCATAGATTTCCGGCTCTGCTTCCGCCGACAGCTTGATGCATTTGGCATAGCAGCCGCCTTCGAAATTGAAGACGCCGTCCTCGCTCCAGCCGTGCTCGTCGTCGCCGATCAGCGTGCGGTTCGGATCGGCCGAGAGCGTGGTCTTGCCGGTGCCGGAGAGGCCGAAGAACAGGGCCACGTCGTCGTCCTTGCCGACATTGGCCGAGCAATGCATCGGCATCACGCCTTGTGCCGGCAGATAGAAGTTGAGCGTCGTGAACACCGACTTCTTCATCTCGCCGGCATAAGAAGACCCGCAAATCAGAACGATCTTGCGGGTGAAATCGATCGCCACCATCGTGTCGGAGCCTTCGCGGCCGCCGTGACGCTTGGCGTCCGGCTTGAACGACGGCATGTCGATGATGGTCATCTCGGGCACGTAGCTTGCGAGTTCGGCGCGCTCCGGGCGAATGAGCAATTGACGGATGAACAGCGAGTGCCAGGCAAGCTCGGTAAAGACGCGGGCCTTGATGCGGTATTTGGCATCGGCGCCGCCGTAGAGGTCCTGGGCGAACAGCGTCCTGCCTTTGGCGTGGGCGAGGAAATCCTGCAGCAGATTATCGAAGTGCTCGCGGCTCTGCTTGCGATTGCCGGTCCACCACACGGTGTTTTCGGTGGTCGTATCGACCACCGTATGCTTGTCCTTGGGCGAGCGGCCGGTGTGATGCCCGGTTTCGGCGCATAACGCGCCGCCGGCGACGATGGTCGCCTCCCCGTTGCGGATGGCGTGTTCGTAGAGTGGCGCTTCCGAGAGATTCCAGTGCACGCCGGCGAGATCTTTGAAGCCGAATTTGTCCGCGCCGTAAGCGGCGTTTCTGAAACCTGTTTCCTTCACCCTTGCCTCCGCTGATTGGCGTACTCGACCTCAAGTCCAGTGACGCCGGCCACTCATACGCGCGCCGACACTGCAATTTCGTCTGCGGGCCAGTGTGCGAGCCTATACTCGGTCATCCTAGCATCTGCCAAGGCCGATGCGCAGCGCAAAGCTAACGGGGCAAAACCGCGCGCCGTTCCACTGCTGCAGTGCAGCGTGGGCGCCGCTGCAGAACAGGGTTGCTTGGAGCATGATCCCGAAAAGTGGATTCTGGTTTTCGGAAAAGATCATGCTCCAATAATAAGCTAGAGCGTGCGCGCTTTGGCGGCCAGATCGACCACCATCTTGCGCAAGCCTTGCGCCGTGGTCACCCGCTCGGGAAATGGCAGGCGCAGAGTGATGTCGCCCAGCGCGAGATCGAGGCCTTCTGGATCGAGGCCCGTGAGCCGCCACTTGCCATCCTCGGCCCCGAGCAACTTCGTTGCGTAAAGCCGTACGGCCTCGGCGTGGTCTTCATTCATGTGAGCGATGGCGCCATCTTCGGCTTCTATCAGATCGGCGGCGCCGCTGATGTCCGTCATCACATCGGCCGCCTTCAGATCGGCGGCGCGGGCGAAGCCGCCGTTAAGGTGTGCGGAAATCACATCGAGCCGCCAGAACGAGAAATCGGCAAAGCCGGCGTAGAGCTCCGATTTCGGGTGCTTGGCAAGGAAACGCCGGCGCACGCGCGGCTCGCCCGGGTCGTCGCGTGGCAGCTGTCGGAAGCTGCCGAGCAGCGTGAGCCGGGGATGGGCAAGCGGGTCGCCCTTGCCGGTTGAGGCGAGCAGCACCGAGGCGCGGCCGTCTTTTTCAAGATTGGCGGTGTGGGTGGAAAGCCGGGAGACCAGGATGAGTGGCGCGCCGTCGGCATCGGTGGCGACATTGACCAGGGAGGCAAACGGATGACCGGTGTTGCGGTCGATGGTCGCAAGGGACCCCGCCCGTGTCGCGCGCAGGAGGCGTTTGGCGATTGATTTTGGGTCGAAATCCGGGGCCGGCGCATTTTCCGGCAGGCGATCGGGCATCAAGCCAGGCAGCGGCGCGGCGCCGGCGGCGGGCCCAACCGGGGCCGCCTTGTCAGCTTCGGGCGCCGCCACATCCCTTTCCGGTTCCTTACCCATGTCGTTCCAACCCACGCAAATTGCCTCGGTTTTGCCTTGTCCTGTCACACTTCCGCCCCCAGATGGGGCTTGAACGGCAATTTGGGGCCGGGCAGGTGATTGCTGCGGCCGATTCATGCTAGAAGGCCGCCATGCCGACAATCGCTCTCGTCGACGATGACCGCAATATCCTCACCTCGGTGTCAATCGCGCTCGAGGCCGAAGGATATCGGATCAATACGTACACGGACGGCGCCTCTGCGCTTGACGGATTTAAGACCGCGCCGCCCGATCTCGCCATCCTCGACATCAAGATGCCGCGCATGGACGGCATGGAGACGCTGCGTCGTCTGCGGCAGAAGTCCGATGTGCCGGTGATCTTTCTCACGTCCAAAGATGAAGAGATCGATGAATTGTTCGGCCTGAAAATGGGCGCCGACGATTTCATCCGGAAGCCGTTCTCGCAGCGGCTTTTGGTCGAGCGCGTGAAGGCGGTCCTGCGCCGCTCCTCGCCCAAAGACGGCACCGTGCCGAAGGAGGCCGACAGCAAGGTTCTCGAGCGCGGGCTCTTGCGCATGGATCCCGAGCGCCACACCTGCACGTGGAAAAATGAGCCGGTGACTTTGACCGTCACCGAATTTCTGATCCTGCAGGCGCTGGCCAGCCGGCCGGGCGTGGTGAAGAGTCGGAACGCGCTGATGGATGCCGCCTACGACGATCAGGTGTACGTGGATGACCGCACCATCGACAGCCACATCAAGCGGCTGCGCAAGAAGTTCAAGGCGAGTGACGACGAATTCGATATGATCGAGACGCTGTATGGCGTCGGCTATCGGTTCAAGGAAATGTAACATGCCGTCTGGTGCGCCCAGGGGGCGCCCAGCAAGGTGACGAGGTCGGAAGGACTTCGGCGGTTGGAAGGATTTCGGCGGGCAGTACTTGCCAACCTGGAGCAGTTGCATGGGCGAGGGCCAAGCCTAGGGCCGGGCTGCCAAGTCATTGATCGAAGTCATTGACCGAAGTCGTCGATCGAGGTCATCGATCGAAAAATCGATAGCGCCCCCGCTGACGGGGACGGCTGACGTGCGGTAGTAAGGCGTTTGGCGCTTCCTTCTGCCGCACGCTGAAGGCAGAATGGAGGGGCGATCGGAACCCCGGCAGACCACGTGCTCGATCGAACCGCAGATATTCCCGACGACAGGGCGCCTCCGCTCGCTCCTGCCGAGTCGCAGATCGAAGCCGCGGGCGGCAGCGAAGCCGCTGCGACCGCCGTCCCTCATGGCTTTGGCCGCGTCGTCAACTGGCTGCGGCGCGCCTCCCAGTTCTTCGTCAATCAAAGCTCGTCGAGCCTGACGCGGCGCATCGTCGTCCTGAACGTCGCCGGATTGCTCGCGCTCTCCATCGGCATCAACTATCTCTCGCCGTTCCGTGCCCGATTGATCGACGCGCGCGTGCAGAGCCTGCTGCAGCAGGGACAGATCATCGCCCACGCGATTGCCGACCAGGCGGCCGCCGAGACCAGCTCTTCGATCACCCTTGATCCGGACAAGCTGCAGAAGCTGCAACCGGGCCAAAGCTACGGCCCGTCCGAGGACGCGCTGTACGGCATCGACTTTCCCATCAACCCGGAGCGGGTGGCGCCGGTGCTCCGCGATCTCGTTTCGCCCACCAAGACACGGGCGCGCATTTACGATCGCGACGGGGTGCTCCTGGTGGACAGCCGCGATCTCTTCGGCCGCGGCGACGTGCTGCGTTTCGATCTGCCGTCGCCGAGCGCCAGGAAGCCGGGATGGTTCGAGCGGCTCTACGCCGGGCTGCGGCTGTGGCTCAACCGGGGCGATCTGCCGCTTTATCACGAACTCGGTCCCGACGAGGGCAAGGGCTATCAGGAGGTCGCGCAGGCGCTCAACGGCCAGGACGCCAGCATGGTGCGCATCAACGACCATGGCGACGTCATCGTTTCGGTCGCCGTGCCGGTACAGCGCTTCCGCGCGGTGCGCGGCGCGCTCCTGTTGTCGACGCAAGGCGCCGACATCGACAACATGGTGACGGCCGAGCGGCTCGCCATTCTCAAAGTCTTTCTCATCGCGGCCGGCGTCATGGTGGTGCTCTCCATCCTGCTGGCGGGCACCATCGCCGAGCCGGTGCGCCGCCTCGCCGCCGCCGCCGAGAGCGTGCCGCGGCGCATTCGGTCGCGCGTCGAAATTCCCGATTTCACCCGCCGCCGCGACGAGATCGGACACCTGTCGGGCACGCTGCGCGACATGACCAACGCGCTCTATCGCCGTATCGAGGCCATTGAGCGTTTTGCCGCCGACGTCGCGCACGAATTGAAGAACCCGCTGAC
>JASHVN010000327.1 GCA_030044555.1 Xanthobacteraceae bacterium
CGCGGCTCGATGCGCTCGGTCTCGACACCAGCGATCTCGGCGTCATCGCGCGCACGCGAAAGCTGCTCGATATCGACGGACGGGTGACGCTGACGACCGAATGCCCGCAGGTGCTCACCGCCTGGGAGCGCGTCTATCGCGTGCTGCGCGATGCATTCCCTCCGGCGCATTATTACCGCGGCCGCGCGCTAAAGACCCTCGATCAGAGCAGCTCTGGGGTGGTCGCGCATTTTACCGACGGCGGCAGCGCCGAAGCCGACGTGCTGATCGGCGCCGACGGCTTGCGCTCGACCGTCCGCGGCCAATGCCTGCCGGGCGTGGTGCCGCTCTACGCCGGCTATTGCGCCTGGCGCGCCCTGCTGCCCGAGAGCGCCATTCCGCCTGACATTCACCGCGCGCTATTCGAGTCGATGACCTTTTGTCTGCCGCCCGGCGAGCAATGTTTGCTCTATCCGGTCGCCGGACCGAACGGCGATCTGCGCGAGGGCCATCGCCGCTGCAACGTCGTCTGGTACCGGCCCGCGGACGAAGCACGCGAGTTGCCATGGCTCCTTACCGATGACCACGGCGTCACCCATTCGATCTCGATTCCGCCGCCGCTTATTCGCCGCGAAGCCATAGCCACCATGCGCTCGGCGGCAGAGCGATTGCTGCCGCCGCAATTTCGCGCCATCGTCCGCCTCATCGACGAGCCGATCCTGCAGCCGATCTACGATCTGGAAAGCCCGCAATTGGCTTTCGGCCGCGTCGCCATCCTCGGCGACGCTGCCTTCGTGGCGCGGCCGCATGTCGCAGCGGGGGTCTCCAAGGCGGCCGACGACGCGGCGGCGCTGGCCCAAGCGCTCGACAGCGATGACGTGGAGGCTGCGCTGCGCCGTTTTCAAGCCGAGCGCTTACCGCAAGGCCGCAAAATCATCGAACGCGCGCGCCACCTCGGCGCCTATCTGCAGGCGACGCAAAACGCCGAAGAGCGCGCCCGCTCGGCGCGGCATTCCATCCCGCAGGCCGTGCTTGCCGAAACCGCGATGCTGGATTTTCTCTATGCTTGAAATCGTTAGCCGTAACTGCTCAAGCATAATTCCATCTTGATTTGCCGCCACTATCTTACCAATCATGTCCGAGAAAAGCCCGTTGAGCCGCCGTCTGCGTGCCGCCGCCGTTGCGGTGGTTGTGCTTGCCGCGCTCGCCGCATCGCTCTTTGTCCCTCCGGTCGCCCGCGTCGTCGGCGGACTGCTTGCCGTATCCGACGACGGCGCGACGATCGCCGCGTATCCCGGTTGGCTGCGTCAGCAATCGGTCAAGCATCATTGGCACTACGCGGATTATCCCGACATTCCGCCGCGCATCGTGCAAGCCCTCATCTCGGTCGAGGACAAACGCTTTCTGCTGCACGGCGGCGTCGACCCGCTGGCGTTGCTGCGCGCCTTGGCCGAGGATGCGCAGAACGACCGTGTTGATCATGGCGGCAGCACGATAAGCCTGCAGCTGGCGCGGATGGTCCTTCGCATTCCGCGCCACCAGCCCTCGGCGTTTGCCGAGGTGACGAGCCAACTGCGCGTGGTGCGGGGCGCGCTGATCATCGAGCACGATTTCAGCAAACAGAAGATCTTGGAGCTATATCTGAATGCTGTTTATTTGGGACGCCGGGCCACCGGCGTGGTGGCCGCGGCGGAAGCCTACTTCCACACCCCGCTTGCGCAATTGAATGAAGCGCAATGCGTCTACATGGCCGGGCTACCGAACGATCCGACGCGCTTTGGCGCCGACCCTTCCGGCGCGCTGGCGATGGCCCGCTACCGCCATGTGATTGCGACCATGGCGAACAACGGCTACCTGACCAAAGAGCAGGCGGTCGCGCTTGCGGGCGGCCAATTGTTCCTCCGTCTCTCCGAGAAGTAACGGCGCCTTGCGACGCTTTCTCCCTCGGGCGCGGCAACCATGAGTGACATACGACGCGTGCTGATCGTGGGCGGCGGGGTCGGCGGCCTGACGGCGGCGACCGCATTCGCGCAACGCGGCGTCGAGGTTTTGCTGATCGAGCGGCGGCCTACTTTCGAGGTCCCCGGTGTCGGGCTCGGTCAACCGGCGAATGCGCTGCGCATCTACGATGCGCTCGGCTTGCTGCCGGAGATTCTGGCGAGCGGCTTCTCCTACGACCGCATGTGGATCTTCGATCACGAGCGCGAGCCGATCGTCGAGCACAAGTTTTTGCTTGGCGACGACAGAGTGCCGGCGTTCTGCGCGCTATCGCGCTTGCGGCTGCACGAGATTTTGCTGGCGGCGGCCCAGCGCGCCGGCGTGCACGTGCGTACCGGGCTGACAGTCGATAAAATCGTCGATGAGACCGATCAGGTGACGGCGGCGTTCTCAGATGGCGGCAGCGCCAGCTTCGATTTCATCGCCGGCTTTGACGGCATCCGTTCGACCACGCGGCACTATCTGGTCGGGGCGGCCTTCGCGCCACGGCCGTCCGGCTACGGCGGCTGGCGCGTGCAGGTGCCGCGGCACGCCAATGTGCGTGGCATGGAGTTTCTGCAAGGCATCGGCGGCAAGACTGGCGCCATGCCGCTCGCCGACGATCTCATGTACGTCTTTCACATCCGCCCGGAGGCGCCGGACGCGGTCTTTCGGCGCGAAGACTACGCCGGTTTGTTCCGGCAGCGTTTGGCGGGCTACGGCAGCTACGTCGCCGAAATCGCCACCGCGCTCGATGAAAAATCCGACATCGTTTATAGCCCGATCGAGCCGCTGTTGCTGCCCTGGCCGTGGTTCCGCGGCCGCGTCGTTCTCGGCGGCGACGCCGCACACACGTTCCCGCCGCATCTCACGCAAGGCGCGGCGATGGCCGCGGAAGACGGCTATATACTGGCGCGCGAGGCGCTCACCGGCGACGTTCCGCTGCAGACGCGGCTGATGCGCTATTCGCAAGCGCGCTACGCGCGCTGCGCCTTCGTCTATACGTTTTCGTATCAGTGGATGCTGGACGAGCAATCGGTGCGTACAGCCGAAGATCTTGCCGCGGCGCGCGTCGAGCTTAAGACTAACGCCTCAGCGCGCATCGCCGCCAGCGACCGTATTCTCGATAGCCGGATTATTTAAGCGACGCTTACGGACTAACCACACC
>JASHVN010000328.1 GCA_030044555.1 Xanthobacteraceae bacterium
CTGGTGCGGTCGAGAGGACTCGAACCTCCACGGGTTGCCCCGCTAGCACCTCAAGCTAGTGCGTCTGCCATTCCGCCACGACCGCATGTGGGGATTTTGCGCCAGCGCGGCGCGATCGCGCCGATGTAACAGGTCGCCCACCCGCGGACAAGGTCCGGTCGGTGTTCGGCCGGGACGAGGCCGCATGAGGCTGATGGAGGTCGATTGCGCGCCTAGCTGGCCTCCGGCGAGCGCGGCATCAGCGCCTTGACTTCCACGGCGATGCGATTGCCGCTGACCACCACTGTCCCCCTGGCCACCGCATGGTTGTTGGCCAGGATATGAACCTCATCGTCCTCCGAAGCGTCGAGTTCGATGATGGCGCCGCGGCCGAGGCGGAGCACTTGGTGGATCGGCATGGAGGTCGTGCCGAGGACAACCGCAATGTCTATTGCGACGGCGTCGAGTTTCGCCAAGGGGCCTCCGTATATATGTTGGCGGTGAGTACCGCAGCGAGATCGTTTCACCATGGGTATGGTTACGAGGTGGTTAACACGCGCGACAATCTGACGATCGGGCTGCTGCCGCCGCCCGAATCGCCGCCGGTCGAGTGGCTGGTGAGCGATGTTCCGGTCGATTACGAGAGCGCGCTGGCGGCGATGACCGCCCGCGCCACCGCCGTCGCGCGCGGCGAGGCCGCCGAACTCATCTGGCTGCTGGAACACCCACCCCTCTACACCGCCGGCACTTCGGCGCGTCCGCAGGATCTCGTTGCGGCACGCTTTCCGGTGCACAATGCCGGCCGCGGCGGACAGTTCACCTATCATGGTCCGGGCCAGCGCGTCGGCTATGTGATGCTTGATTTGAAGCGGCGCGCGCCGGACGTGCGCCGCTTCGTCGCCACCGTAGAGGAATGGCTCATCAACACGCTCGCCGCTTTCAACGTGCGCGGCGAGCGCCGCGACGACCGTGTCGGCGTCTGGGTGCGCCGGCCCGACAAAAGCGCGGGCTTCGAAGACAAGATCGCCGCCATCGGCATCCGCGTGCGCCAATGGGTGACGCTCCACGGCTTTGCGTTCAACGTCGATCCCGACCTTTCGCATTTTTCCGGCATCGTGCCCTGCGGGGTGAACGAGCCGCGTTTTGGCGTTACTTCGCTCGCCGATCTCGGACTGACGGTGACGATGCCTGAAGTGGACATGGCGCTGCGGGCGGCGTTCGCGCCGCTGTTTGGCGCCACGGTGGACGCTCAAAGCGTGCTCAGCACCGAGAACAGTTCACCGCGGCGGCGCAGCGCCAAATCCACGGCGTCGGCGTCAAGCTGATCGATCGCGTCCACGCGCGCGCCGGGTGGCCCTTCCCGGCACGCCTCGATCATGGTCAGCACCACCTCCTCGGCGCCGGCAAACACCGCCTCCACCGCGCCGTCGCGGCGGTTGCGCACCCAGCCTGCGATCCCTTGCTCGGCCGCTATCATCTCGGTCCAGGCGCGGTAACCAACGCCCTGCACGCGCCCGCGGATGACCACGCGAAAAATCACGTCCATCCGAATTCCTTCAAGTTTCGCGCACCGGCACCGAGCGGCTGCGCCGGTAGCCAATGCTGCAGCGACGCGATGTAGAGCGGCGGCAAATTCCAGATCCGCGCCGCCGCCAGTACCAACTCCATGTAGCCGGCCCGCGGCTGTCCATCGCGGCGCGGCCGCGCGACATAGACCAACGCTTGGGCCAACGCTTGGACCAACGCGCGTTGATGCTTGCCGGCACTCTGCACACGCAGGATTTCGGCGCGATATTGTCCGCTCGCAGTGCATTCCCAAAGGTCGAGCGTGACGCGGTCACGCGGTGTCAGCCGCCACAGCACGCCATAGACGGTCGCACCACGCGCCGGTTCGACCGAGGCGTAGCCATCGGCCGTAATGACGAAGCGGTGGTCTTTGAGCGAGGCCACGCCAAGCGGCTCGGCGCACGGCGCATGTTTGCGCATGATCGCGCGGTCCATGTTCGAGCCGTAGGCGAAGTGCAGCATTCCTGTGCAGCCGAGGTTATTGAAACTCCATGATCACGGCATCGACGGCGACGCTGTCGCCCGGTTTGGCGCGGATTTTCGCGATCACGCCGTCACGTTCGGCGCGCAAAACGTTCTCCATCTTCATCGCCTCGACGACGGCCAGTGTCTCGCCCGCTTTCACCTCCTGCCCCTCGGCCACCGCAATCGAGACAACGAGGCCCGGCATCGGGCAGCGAATGGATTTCTCGCTGCCGGACAGCTTCTTTGCCGGCATCAGTGCTGCGTAACGTGCCTCGCGCTCGGTATAGACGTAAGCCTTTATCTCGATGCCGCGATAGGCAAGCTCGAAGCCATTGGGAATCGCGCGCACGTGCATGCTGACCGGCGCGCCATCGATTGATCCCGCCCATAGCGGCATGCCCGGGGCGAAATCTGAACGCAAAACGTGCCGGGCGCCGTCCTCGAACGTGACCGCGATCCCCTCGCCTTCATGTTCGACATCGGCGCGGATTTCTTCGCCGCCGAGCCAAATGGCGCGCCGCCGCTCGCGCGTCAGCGCCGGGTTGAGTTGCCCGGAGATTTTGCGTTTGCGCTCGCCCAGGATGTGATCGATGGCGGCGGCGACAGCGGCCATCCTCCGCCCGATGTTTTCGACCGGCGCGGTGCGCTCGAAACCATGCGGGAATTCTTCGGCGATAAAGCCGGTGCTGAGCTTGCCCGCGCGCCAGCGCGGATGGCCCATGATCGCGGCGAGAAACGGAATGTTGTGGCGGATGCCCTCGATAGTGAAGGCATCGAGCGCGTCGGCCTGCGCGTCGATCGCCTGCTCGCGCGTCTTGGCGTGGGTGACGAGCTTGGCGATCATCGGGTCATAGTAGAGTGAGATTTCACCGCCTTCGGCAACGCCGGTGTCGTTGCGCACGGTGACGCCGTCATGGACGCCTTCGGCGGGCGGCCGATAGCGCACCAGCCGACCGATCGAGGGCGCGAAATTGCGGTAAGGGTCTTCCGCATAGACGCGGCTCTCGACCGCCCAGCCGGAAAGCTTCACATCGCTTTGTTTGAGCTTCAACGGCTCGCCGGCGGCGACGCGGATCATCTGTTCGACGAGATCGATGCCGGTGACGAGCTCAGTCACTGGATGCTCGACCTGGAGCCGCGTATTCATCTCCAGAAAATAGAAACTCTTATCCTGACCGGCGACGAACTCGACGGTGCCGGCGCTGTCGTAGCCGACGGCTTTGGCCAGCGCGACCGCCTGCTCGCCCATTTTCGCCCGCGTCGCCGCGTCAAGCAGCGGGCTCGGCGATTCCTCGATGACTTTCTGATTGCGGCGCTGAATCGAGCATTCGCGCTCGCCGAGATGAATGACGTGGCCGTGCTTATCGCCAAGCACTTGGATTTCGACATGGCGCGGATCGGTGATGAATTTTTCGATAAAAACGCGGTCGTCGCCGAAGCTCGACTTCGCCTCCGAGCGGGCGCGCACAAATCCTTCCTCGACCTCGGCCTTACTGAAGGCAACGCGCATGCCCTTGCCGCCGCCGCCGGCGGAAGCCTTGATCATCACCGGGTAACCGATCTGTTCGGCGATGGCGACCGCCTGATCATGGTCCTCGATCACGCCAAGATGGCCGGGTACGGTCGAGACCTTGGCGCGCGCGGCGGCCTTCTTCGACTCGATCTTGTCGCCCATGGCGGCGATAGCCTTCGGGTTCGGCCCGATAAAGACGATACCGGCCTTGGCGAGCGCCTCGGCAAACGCGGCGCGCTCGGACAGAAAGCCGTAGCCCGGATGCACGGCCTCAGCGCCGCTCTGTCTGCAGGCGGCGATAATGTTCTCGATGACGAGATAACTTTGCGCGGCGGGCGGCGGCCCGATCGGCACCGCCTGATCAGCCATTTCCACGTGCGGCGCGTCGCGGTCCGCTTCGGAATAGACAGCGACCGTTGCGATCCCCATCCGGCGCGCGGTCTTGATGATCCGGCAGGCGACCTCGCCGCGATTGGCAATCAGGATGCGCTTGAACATTTCGTTTTGAGACCGCGCCACCCGGCCTGATGGCTTTGCGGCGCTGCGCCGCAAAAGTCAACGCTGGGCGGAGCGCATTGGCCGCGCATTGACACTGCAGCGCACGGATGAAAACGTCGCGTCGGATCCAAGCTGGAGGGGGAACTGATGCGCGCGTCAGCCGCGGCCGTCGCAATCGTTGCAGCACTTTCATTGGCAGCCTGCTCGAAGGGGCCGCAAGGACCTTCGGGACAGCAAGGCGATGCCGGACCGCAGGGGCCTCCGGGCAAGCAAGGCGCAACAGGGCCAGCAGGACCGCCCGGACCTCCCGGACCGGCGGGATCAACCGGCCTGCATTTCGTCCATCATGAGACTTGCGCGCCAAGCAACAATTGCGATCTGAGCTGCAGTCCTGGCGAACGATTGGTCTCCGTCACGTGTCCCGGCGCCACCATCGTGATTTCGCGGTCGGCGGGCGTGGACTCTGCGGCATGCAGCAACACGCCCGGACCGGCGTTGGCGCTGTGTATGAAGCAGTAATCGCAGCGGTGACGAGCCGCGCCTGCATCGCGTTCTCGACAAACGCGCTCCTGACAAATCCACAATAGCGCAGGCGCAATAGCGACGCGGGTCGCGCCGCAATCGGCGCCTGCTCGTAGCTCCTTAATGCCGAAACCATAGCGAGACGGCGAGCGCAATTGCCAGCAGCGCGGAGACACCTTGCCAGAAGCGAACCGGTGAGCGCTCATAGAGCGTCCGCGGACGGTGCACCCCGAGCGGCGCACGCGCCGGCCCGTTTTCCAGCTCCACGGCAAATTCGATCATGTCGCGAAAGCGCTCCGCCGGATCGACAGCGATTGCGCGCGCCAGCACCGCCTGCAGCCAGGCCGGCAGGTCGGGACGCAGCGCCGAAAGCGCCGTCGGCCGGCTGCGCCGCGCCGGCGTCGTGGCGTCGGGATTGCCGTAGGGGTACTCGCCAGTGAAAGCGCGAAACATGGTGACGCCGAGAGCATAGACGTCGGTCGTCACGTTGCCAGGCTCGCCGGCGAACATTTCCGGCGCCATGTAAGCAGCCGTGCCGGGAATATCCGACGGCGGAAAGTCCTCCATTCCGGGAACGCGCACGACGCCGAGATCAATGAGCTTGAGCGATCCCTCCCGCTCGAGAATGACATTGTCCGGCTTGATGTCGCGATGAATGATGCCGGCGTTATGCAGAGCTGCGGCGGCGCGCGCCAGCTTGATGGCGATATTGCGCCCCTCCTCCAATCCCATGCCCGGCGGACGCGCCAGCCGCGTCTCCAACAATTCGCCCTGATAGAGTGGCATGACGGTGTAAAGACTGGTCTGCCTCCCCGGCGGCAATTCGATGGTGCGACCGAGCCACGGACTGTGCACGCGTGCCCCGACCCAGGCTTCACGCACGAATGCGGCACGGTACGTGTCCACCGCCGCAACCTGCGGCTTGGGGAACTTCAGCGCCACCTCCCCGCCCTCGACCTCGTCGGTAGCGCCGAATAAGCGGGTATAGCGGCCGTCGGACATCAACACTTTGAGGACGAAGCCGTCGACGGTTTCGCCGTCGATCGGCACCGGGATCAATGGCAGCTGCATGATGGCGGCGCCAATATCGGCCGATTCCGCCGTGGGCAGTTCGACCACGTCAACGACAAGCGCAGTGCAATTGTCGGTGCTGCCGGCGTCGAGCGCCGCCGCGACCAGCGCGCGAGCAGAATCGTCGGACGCGGAGCGCTCGCGCAAAATATCGGCTATGGCCTCGGCCGGAAGAAAGGCGTGCACGCCATCGCTGCACAAGAGAAAGCGATCGTGCCGCGCCAGTGGCTGAGTGGTGTAATCGAGCGGCACCTCGGTCTCGACGCCGAGCGCGCGGACCAGCGTGGTTGAGCGGCCGCCGCCGGCGGCGCCTTCGCGCACGTGATCGATCGTCAGGCAGACGAGACGGTCGCCGCGCAGCCGATAGACACGGGTGTCGCCTACATGCAGGATGTGCGCGACGCGCCCACGCAAAACCAGCGCCGTAAAGGTGCAGCCCATGCCGGCGAGTTTGGCGTCGCGCCGGCCCTGGGCGTAAATCCAGCGGTTGAGCGAAGCCAGGATCTGCGCTCCGGCGCGGCGCACTTCCATGGTCTCGGGTAGATCGCAGAAGCCGTCGAGGAAGCCGCGCACCGCCATCTCGGCGGCGACGCGCCCGCCCTTCGCGCCACCGATTCCATCAGCGATGGCAGCCACTACGTCGCGGCGCGGCTGCGGCAATTCCGAGCCGAAAACAGCGCCGGCAAAATCCTCGTTGCGCTGCCGGGGGCCCGCTTCCGAGGCGAACCCGACGGTTGCCTTTACGCCGGAAAGCCGCTCAGACATTAAAGTTGCTCCGCTGTCCGCGGCTAGTGGTCCGATTCCAACATTCGCATCCCGTTTCGGAACCCCATCATGCGAATGTTAGAATCAAAGGACCACTAGAAAATGTTCCTTCTAGTGTCCCGATTCCGAAGTTCGCATGTGCTGGGGCTGCTTTGATGCGAACTTCGGAATCAAAGGGACACTAGCAACTTAATGATTCTAGTGTGGTTTTTTGGATTTGAAGTTCCTACTCGAGTTTGCCGCCGGATCTTAGGAACTTCAAATCCACCACACTAGTGGAGCTTTGGATTTGACATTCGCTGCTGGAGCCGGCGGCCGGGTGGGAGCGAATGTAAAATCTGCTCCACTAGCCGCACACTCCGATCGTCTCAGCCCGATAGCCCCAGCGCTCGAGCGCACGCCGCCGCTAGTTCCCCAGCTTGCAACTATCATGGAGAAAGTTGCCGCCGGTAGCCGACGCAACGGTTACCCTGAGCTTTCCGGATTTGCGATCAAGCACGTAATGCCAGCCATTGGCCGAGTCGCGCCATGAGATCGTGGCTTCGTCGATTTGCGCCGGATTCGCATCCACGGTGTGGCGATCATAGTCGATCTTAATCTGCCAGGTAGCGCCGCTGTACGGATTCGTACAGGTAAGAGCGGTTTCGCCGTGCTGCGGTTCCGC